>NZ_JALBUF010000030.1 GCF_022606465.1 Sulfoacidibacillus ferrooxidans | reverse complement strand
ATTTTCACCGTATTCAATTTAAATTCCGTGCTGTATCTATTTGTCTTTGTCACCATGAACACCTCGAATCGATTTACTTATTTTCACACTCTCGATTCGTTGTGTCCACCCCTATAGCCTAACAGCACCGATGCTATTAATTCAATCCATCAATTAGCAAAAAACGAACCCTGCTTGTTCTGATGTACCGGATGATAATCTATGAAGTAGAGTAAAAGAACAATGTGTGACTATGTATACATGATGAATTAACCTATCATAGATACCCGTTGCATAGGTTGAATGACCCATTCTATGATGAATATGGCTATTCATTGCATAAAAATAATTTTCCAGGTAAGTATACGGTGTCTTGAAGCAAATGAACATATCAATGACTTTACATCCACTAAAACAAATAATCTGGCACTTAGAAACACATGAAAAATTGGTCGAATTTAGCGTGTAGAGAGAACAGCTTCTCCATGCTCAAGTATTGATAGTAGAAGGAATCAGCCATAATTCATATACAAAGACTGATACAATCGTTGAATAAAAAAACGGTTCGTCCTCTTACAAACGTCAAGAGTCGTCACCGTTTTTTACTATTAGGAATGATGTTACTTTCGCTTTTTCCAGAAACGAAGACGGTTTTTCCAATGGGGCTTACGTCTTAATAGGTTCCAGCCTAAATAAGTGAGCACAGAACCAACCGATAGAATAAATGCGACAAGATAAACAATCCCCTGTCCACCATTAGTGATTAGAAATTCATAGTTTACAGCGAGCCACTTGAGCCATTGTGTCGAAAGACTTTCATAGGGTTTAGACATGTAGTTAAGTATTACCGTCTGGTTCTCGTTCGTTTCAATTGCCACTGATCCTGGCGTATTGAGCGCTACGTGACTTGCAAACATGTCGCTTACACGTAATAATGAATTTTCCGTTGGGGCAGTCACCAACAAGGCCATTCCTCCTGTAGGCCGATATGCCTGTTCAACAACACCACCAGTCTTTTCTACGTTATATGCTAGAGGCAAACTCGTACTGCTAAGAAGCCCGTTTTCGTCCTTAATAGGTAAAGTATGTCGATCCTCCAAGTATCGAGCTGCCGCATTGGACCCATCCACATCCAAAACCCACACATTGCCATGCGGTATTGGTCTGTCGTCGTCCTTTTTAATTAGCAAGGATCCACCGCGGATCCTTGGGACATACCCTACCAAAATACGAGCTAAGGCTGTCAACTCATCCGAAGTTGGATGGTTCGGTACAATAACCGTGGTCGGTTCAAGATCTGACTGATTGTCTAAGTATGCATTTGGAAAATCAGATAAATTAGATGAGGATTCATTATAATGTGGCAGATCAAACCAACTATCAGGGTCAATAGTAACATATCGTCTCAGGTCACCGGAATTTTCGGAACAGTTATTACGAGGGAGAAACATTTCTACCATGACGGCCACGGTCACAGGTTCACCCGTTGAAAGTCCATGTGGAAAAGGGACAAATAAGCGTAATCCATTTGCCGTAACATCCGACAAACGGTGAGATAGAACTGGGCTACCATTGACACTGATGATGACCGCACTTGATGAGTCAAGTAAAGCAGAGTTCTTCATATCTAAGTGAAGTCCTGCTCCGGGTCCCAATCTCCATGTGGTAGGTGTTGGTAAAGTGAAAAGGGCTGTTTCCTGTTGTTTACCCTCTAGGATCGTTGAATTGTACCCCAACTGACTCAAAGAAACATGTTGAGTACGTGGTATTCCACGAACGACAACCGAATGTACGACTTGATTCTTAGCAGTGGATACTTCATGTAGGGTTACCCAGGATGTATTCCCGCTCATTTGCCGCATCAACCAAGGATAGCGGAGCGCACGAGCAGCTAAGAGTACATCGTGGTCATTCTCTCCCGTGATGATGAAACCCAGTACTTGATGATGAGTACGTGGATCGGAGAGGATCACTTCTCGAAGAAGCCCCTCATTCGGTACCCATTTGAACTGGCTTGGGAATGTATTTCGGAGTAAAGAAGGCATCGTTTTAAATGGTCCCACATATACAAAAGGTTCTAC
This sequence comes from Sulfoacidibacillus ferrooxidans, assembly GCF_022606465.1. Lineage (NCBI taxonomy): Bacteria > Bacillati > Bacillota > Bacilli > Caryophanales > Alicyclobacillaceae > Sulfoacidibacillus > Sulfoacidibacillus ferrooxidans. The sequence goes on along the minus strand of NZ_JALBUF010000030.1, from coordinate 11,608 downwards.
GCTTGTTAAGTGTAGCGTACGTGTGGTCTCCACGTGCACAGACTCAGGTTGAATGCTCTTGGCATCTTCCGCTAAAGTTTGAATGGCGGTGAATGCAGCAGTCAAATTCATATCAGAGGCTGATTGAGGAACGACGACTCTGGTGTTCCATTGTGAATGGCCAAAAGGTAGGAGCATAGGAAATGGAAATTGCGAGAGGTCTGGAAGCTTCTTGTTGCTCGCATAGTTAAAATGAAGAAAGCTTGAATCCAATAGAACAAACCAGTTATCTGCACTATTATAGTTATTGCACAGGACTACGTTGGAATTCAGCTGTACAGCTACTGAAAACTCGTGATAACCGGGTGTCAGTTGTGATGCAGGAATGCGTGCAGATAGATAACCATTCTCACTATCACTCGATGTTAATATTGTAGTGGCATAGGGAATACCATCCACTTCAAGAAGTAAATTTGATTCTTCTGGAATGAGCGTTGGAGAATGCCTGTAAAAAATGGTGAATTGACAACTAGAAATATGTGACTCGTTGGGCACATCCAGAAAGAAATCATAGGAGGCATTTCGTGGTGTTAGTTTTTCATCAGTTGTCATCATATGAACGGTTTCCCACTGGGGTGATACTGTATATGTACTTGTACTAATCGGAGTGCTGGCCCAGGCACTACCAGGCATCATCAAGGCTGACAAGGTGATCAGCCATGTCAGCCACATTATTTTTTTTGCGTGCACCATGCTCTATCATCTTACCCCTCTCAAAATCTTTCCGTCTTTTGCCAAACAACCGCTTCCTGATGAACGACCGATTGCCATTGCATCCACATTCCACGAACAACTAAAAACATCCATAATTGCGAGTAAGTAAAGTACATGAGTAAGATGACACCAAAGTTGCTCCATGTTAACTCAGTCGTTTCAATTTCTAAGGTGACAGCAATCTCAACTGCGAATAATACATAGGCTAACAACCAAATCACAAAAAATGGTCCCGCTAGTGTCAAGTGAACGACGTGTAAAAAAGACAAAACGAAAAGAAGATCCGATAAAAGTACACCTCCTAAAAACATAAAGTAGGTCATGAAAAAGTACAAGATGTCCAGTGATATTTTGGCTCCCCGTAATGCGATTAATCTTTTTGTGAATTTTGCTATTACGTAAGTATTCCCCCGCACCCAGCGAGTCCGTTGTTTAAGCCAGACTCTCCACGTCTCAGGCTCTTGCTCCCACGTTACTGCTAACGGCATAAAACAAATGAGGTGTCCCGTCTCATAGATTCGAATGCTCACCTCGGTATCTTCCGCTAAAGCATTTTCATCCCATCCTCCTAAATCTCGAATCATTTCTCTTCGGATCACATAATTCGTTCCTGGTATGGTTGCAAGTTTGAACAAGTTCCATCGCCCACCTTGGACCATCCACTGAAAACTGATGGTTTCAATATTAATGAATCGAGTCAATAGATTTCGATAAGCGTTGATCACTCGAAATTTACCAACGACAGCAGCGTAACGTTCGTCACTAAGAAGAGTGCTAACCAAACGCCTGAGGGCTGTTTTTTCTGGGGTATTATCGGCATCATATACAGCAATAATAGAGCCAGATGCAAATTGTAACCCAAAATTCAATGCCGCAGATTTCCCCTTACCTCCATAAGGTGCTTTCACATGCACGGGTTTCAACATGGGAAAGTCATTTTGCATGGCGTCTACCATGAGTCCTGTGTTATCAGTTGAACGATCGTTGATCACAATGACTTCATATCGGCCCACTGGATACTCAAATGAACAAAGTGCTCTCACGGTTGCCTCAATGACTTTCTCCTCATTATGCGCCGGCACTAGGATGGATACCATTGGAGCAGGATTTGGCAAGGGAAATGTTCTAGGTGGATTCATTACTTTTTCTTGGTAGCGATAGCCTGCTAAAGTTAACACAATATGATAGAGGAGCATCATCCATATGACGATGAGAGAAACAATAAACAAATCATTAGCCATCAATCATGCGTCTCCTCTCTAACTACTTGTTCATGAAATAGTCTTTGTGCTCGCCTTTTTCGGAGAATCCAAACCTGATATAGAATCCTACTAACAACTCCAGTGACTAAGATCGTAATGATCCAAGAAATGAACCAAGACACTTGTTCCGACCATATAGGTGGTGCAGGGAGTCCTGTTGTAAACAATGTAGCATTCACATTTTTGACGATTAGGTGACCTTGATCCGAACGTATGGTCATCCATGGGGTAGTTGTTTTTATTGGAAAGTCTATTATATTTAACCAAGTAACGTGTTGATCGGCTAGAAAGTTGAGTAATGTAATGAGTGCAGTTGGTTGCATATATGGAGGAATTTCTATATTGATCACTGATCCTGGAATCATGCGAATCTCATTCAACTCATAACCCAACAGCTGTAATTTTTCTGGCGTAGCTTGTTGTACTGTTATCGTTGGCGTCGGGATGAGTATTCTATGATATCCGTACAAACTATGAACATAAACAGGCAATATGACGCCTGATTGACCTCCTTGGTCAAGGGACTCCATAAACGTTGAAAAGTATGGAGTTGCTGCTTTCTGAGCTAACTGATCCTGAAACCCATGGATATCTATAGCCACTGGAAGTACATGATTTTTTATTAAGGCAGCTAATTCTGAGTATATTTGTACGTGTATGTGTTTCAGTGATATTTCAGATGAAATGGGGACGCTGGGGATCCAAGTGTCTCCTTGTGGATCCATGTCATGATGTACTGGATTTTGCAAATCAAGAATGATGGATCCGCCGAGTAATTGTATTTTATGTAAGGATGAGGAAATAGACTGAATAGATCCTGGTGACACCCCGTTGGCATTCTGAGGGCAAGGGTTCAATAATACGGTAAATGGAATTTCATGTTGCTTGGCTAGTCTAGCTAAGGTGATGAGTCGTTGCGCATCAGCATTGGAACGAACGATACCAATGGATAGTAAAACAGTTGCTCGTGAAGATGTCTTCATATCGAAAAATTCACCTAAAGCTTCCGTTTCTGCCTCAAAAAACGGTGAATCATCCGTCCACTGCGAACAGTACATCATGAAACGTGTATGATTCATCCAAGAAATGATATAGGGAGCAAAAGCACCACCATCAGAAATTGAAGCGATCACTTTTGGTTTTAGTTGCGTGATATGTTGCAGCATAGGAATAGATAAATTAGAGTAGGTTGGTATATATAAATTGCCCAATTTTAATGCTAAGGGAACGCCTATTGGTGGAGATATTCGGATCGGCACTGTTTCAGAAATCCAGTTTGGCTCACCACCAAACTGATAGATATTGGCCTTGGAGCTACGAATGATGTGCTTCCAAGACGAACTGATGCCATTGGACTTTTCTGATACCACGATTAAGTATCTAGAACTTTTAACATACTGATCGCCTTGAAAAGTAGGTGCGCTATTCATATTCAATAGTTGGATCTGTGATGTCGATCGGCTAATCAATTGGGTTAAAATGTACTCGGCATTTTCAGTGAAAGCTGGAGACCCTGATACTAAAATGGTAGTCGGTAGATTCGAACTTTGGGCATGCGTTATGGTCCCTCCAAATCCAAAGAAGAACATCAAACTGCTAAGAAAGCTCAGCCATCTCATGCTACGTTTACCCAAGGTCCAGTTGCACCTCCTTTTGCGCTGCAGCGAGCAAGGATTCTGGTGTCACACCATCCCTCGGTGCACTGACAATACCAAAGGCAAGTTGCAATGTTAGTACTCGTTTCTGCTTAGATGGTGTAATGATTTCGAACTTCCCTAGTGTTTCCTGTATCCGTTGCTTTAAGGTCATACTGTCCAATGCAGAGGTTTCTGGAAGAATGAGAGCAAATAAACCTGGATCGATCCGAGCTTTACCATCAGTGAGTCTCGCACACCTATGAAGACCATCTACGATGGTAGACAGAATTCTACTGTATTGTTCGGACCCATAGATTACTTCTATATCAGAGAAGTGCCGAATTTCAATGAGCATAAGAGTGACCTGATACGTAGAGTCGATGTCATCCGTTTGCCATCGTTCCCAGTCGACGTTCATATCACTATCTCTATTCGTACGTGCGTATCTGCGGCGAGTGGTTAGTGAATAACCGTATTTAGGAAGAATTACATGCATTTTTGTTCGAGCATATCTGCGGCGTGCCCTCAATAGTTCCTCTTGAAGTTCTAAAAAAAAGAATTTTCGATTATAAAAACCTGTTTCCACATCTACCATGATATATTCCTCGGCCTTAGTTCTAATTACGTCCATATCCTTCGCATAGTTTCGCACGGTGTCGCCTAGTTCCCCACTCAAATAACCAGAGAGCGGGAATATAAAAAACCACACAATTTCCACAGTGGGAATTGAAGCCACTCCACGTAAAACAAATACCTGGACCACATCATAAGTACCGAAAGTGAAAATGGCTATAAGACTCAAAATCAATCCAAAACTACGACCTCTAGCATACGCTAATACAGAGAGTGCCACGCTTAGTGCATACCATAAAAAGGTAAGCGGGTAGGTCATTTCTGTCAGCAACGCAATGAGTTGGCTGACAATCAGAACTGTGGCTAAAGAAAACAAGCGAATATTTAATGTGTGTATATTATTTCCTGGTTTATTATTCATAAAAACGACCTCATCACCTGACGTAAAGACAAAAGAGACTCTAATTGATCAAACGAGAAGATAGGGGAGTATGGTTTCATCGCAAATGCTCCGTAAATTGAATAATCGTAACCCCCTAAGTCACCTTTTTTTTGAACTTGCATATCCAATAAAAGATGAAGACAACGTATGGCATCATCATCATCACCTGCCCGATAAAACAATCGGATCGCCAATGCATAGATGGCGGGGGACTGAACGGAAGACTTAATTGTCCAATCCTCTGACACTTCAGCAGGAATTAGGGTACTCTTATCTAAAAGTATTGCTAAATGATTTCTGAACTTCTTAGTAGGCAAACCGCACGATTGTGCGTGAAGTGCTGTCAATAATTCATCATCCATATTCAATCGGTTAGAGGATGGAAAACGATAAGTATGAGTATCTGGATTATAGAATAAGGCATATAGCCCCACATGATTGGTAGCATGTGCTAACGCCTCCCGTTCGTGCAAAAGGATTGGAAGGTACTTTTTGTTTAACTTCGATAGAGTACGTACATTTGCCAGATTCCAGTACCAGACCGCAAGCCAAGGGGATTGTTGATGGGCTATACTTGTCAGACTAGAATAGTCAAGTAGCCATCCCGTAGAAGTAGCATCATGTGTAAGCAAACCGGTGGCTAAAATCTTCGCAAAATGCAAAGCCGATGGATCATGAAACTGACCACTTCCACGAGTTAAAGCGGCGATAATACGTAGATCATCAATTGTGCTATTAACTGGTGAACGCTCTCCATCCATAACTCGCCAAGAGATTCCTTGATCTAGCATGAAGGATTGTTTAACTACCTGTTCCTGTTGCACAAAAAGCTTGTGATCATGGGATAGAATCGAATAATCTAAAAGCAACCCAATAGATTCAGACAAAGACGTAATGTTCTTACTTTTATTTCGATAATAGGATGCTGTTTGTTCAATTGCCCCCGCTTTATTCACCATGTGATGAGACGTAAAGTTCCACACCTCTAACTCTGCCTGTCCATCAAATGATCGAGGAGATGGCAAAGTTTCAAGAGGATGACGTAATCGTGAGACAGCTAGTGAACTAACGAGCAGTACGATGATCATGATGATAAACAACACCACAAAGGGTACATTTGATGTAAATCGTTTTCTCCTTCCTCTGCCTATTATCAATCGATACATCTCCTATGTCTCAACACGTGAAGGGTAAAAAAACCTAATAGCTTGTACTTACGTGTACGCCGATAAGATAAGATAGGGTCCAAATGATCATTTAGTATATCCATAATGGATGATTTATTGTCATGAATCTAGTTTCAATAGTCATCTCATACTAAATCGCGCCCTTTATCCATGCATGGCAATCGATTTATTATACAAGTTTTATGAATGACACGCTACAAATGATAACAACCCTTTACTACCGTTTAAAGTCAAGTTGAGTGATAATAGGACACGACCTAGTAGATATTGTTCATTGCATGGTCTTCTTGCAGCGTGATCAAATCCTACATGGGGAGTACACTACCCTCACGGTAAATAGGTCGTTATGCCAATGAATTGGTTGTCGATTTGGGTCTTCTTCGCTTTTTTTCTGCTCATCTCGTTAAGAGACATGTATACCGATTCTTTTGTCGGATTTGGTATCAGAATAGGATTACTTTTTATTCGCGCATGAAAAAATTTCCCTGTTGATCAACTTGCTGATACCATGTCACAGATTATAATTTCTTATAAATTAACTATGAAATAGGATTGAATGCTTAGAGAAGGTTATATCCCAATCAGATGATCTTTTAACTGACGATGCCATCTATGTTATGATTATATCAAAAGAAGAAAGAGGCGTGATCACTTGAAAGCTACCGGTGTATGTAGAAATGTAGACCAACTAGGTCGCATTGTTATACCCAAAGAACTACGCCATACGCTTGGGATGAAAATCAAAGATCCCATTGAATATTTCCTGGATGGCCATCAGATCATCCTGCGTAAATATCAGAGTACATGTGAATTTTGTGATGCTAGAAACAACTTAATCGAACTGCACAGAAAAAAGGTGTGCAGTTCGTGTGCCAACGAGTTAGCAGCACTGATACGTACCTAAGACCTTTTTCGTACGTTTGCTATCTAGATAGTTTGGAGGCATTGGATGAAACCCTTGCTTAATCAACAAGAATTGTATCAGGTGACCTGTACCCTAGTCAGAGAAACACCCATCGGGACGCACGTGTGGCGAGTCTCCGAATGGATGCCGATGGTGACGCCTAGCGGCTACATCGATCAGGTGGCTGAATTCCATCTTCAGCTGAATGGACGAGTATATATCAGCACCTTTTCGCACAGTCACGTCCAACGGGTCAGACATCATCATGAACGCTTTCCATTGGATGCTACAAGTGCGCCCGTACAGATGCGTAAAAACCTCCATCTACAAACAGGGCGCAAAAAAAGACATCCGGTCAGCAAAGGATGTGCAGATCATGGCTGCTAACATCATCGTAACCGGCCCCATCTTTCGAGAGGCAACCAAGCACACGACCTATTATACTGTCGAGATCAAGGAGAAAGGCTCATCAGCACCAGCTAAAGGATTGCCTGCAGGAAACGAGATCATCTTCACTATATTTGTTTCTCTCCAATCGGCCACCCGCATTCACTTAGACAAACTCCCTTTAGGAGAACATCTTTGGGTGCAAGGAGAGCTGGTGACCGATCGTCCAACGTCAGAATGCCCAAGCGGAATCGGTGTGATTGCGTTGCATGTGGATCTTCTTCCAGCAAAAAATAAACGTGAAGCACCCAAACAGCAAAACCATCCAGATCCACACCATCCTATCGACCTCCATGGTGTTCAGCAAGTGAAACAAAAGGAACCATTCATGATATCCATCGATCAACTACAGATACCTGAACGCTTTCTAACCACCATTCTCAATCGTAAGAAAACACAAGCCTTAGAACTACGTGTCCAAAAAACAGGGGAACTCGATCAACCCATCCAAGTGGAAATTAAAAACAAGGATTATTGGATCATCGATGGGTACCGTCGCTATGTCGTGGCTAAACAATTGCACTGGGAACAGGTCCCTATTCTTGTCGTGGCTTCGGATGAACATGAGCCTGTGGTGGCGCAAGAACCCCCCATGCCTGATGAGGTCGATGAACGACCTGAGCACCACGTACCACTAGAATCATGGCAACTTCACATGCATCAAACCTTAGAGGGAACCTGCCCGCGGTGTCGTCAACGCATCGATCAGCACATCGCGGTCTATCAGGTGACGGATCCTTCGCTACCTCGTAGCGCAAAGAATGCAACGATGCTCTGTCCAGATTGCGCTAACGGACAACCGAACCCTGCGATGATCGGCTATCAAGTGAACACCATCGTCGTCCATCACCTGTGCCGTGAAACCGGATGGACAGCTCTCGAAGCGCGCGAATGGCTCGTGAACTTCCCAAAAAAGTATGTGTTCGTTACGATGAGTCGTGATCATTCCATCCGTGCCTATGAGTCGTGGGACAAGTCCGAACCGATCGCATGCCTTCGTGTACAAAACAACGAAATAAATTTTATAAAGTTAAAAAAACAGTAGCCGATCATCTTGTGAACCTATCATCAACGATGAGCATCATCGGAATATGCTATGATCTACTTGTTCGTACATACGAGGAGGTCATAGCATGAATAAAGATAGTTTACTGACTCGCGCACAAGAAAAGAGTGGCATGACAAAAAAAGAACTGACGATCGCTTGGGATGCCTTACAAGTCGCCATGCATGAGGAATTAAAAAATGGTGAAGATATTATGATTAGTAATGTAGGAAAAATAAAACCAATCCTACGAGCAGCAAGAAAGGCAAGGAACCCTCAAACTGGAGAAGAAATCACGATTGGCGAAAAGGAAACTATCAAATTAGTCGTAAGCACGAAATACTAAGACTGCGTTATGCAGTCTTTTTTCTTTGTCTATCATCATGTAACACGATGATCAATTAGTCGTCTAATCATATAATCTATTCACTTCAAAATAACACCATATCTAATCATACTCAATGCTATTGAGTATGATAAGAGATTTCGCCTGTGAAGCCTTGCAGCACTAAGGCTCATCGGTGGTTTTCTACATGCTTTTCGTAGCGGAGAAGGGCAACCAGATACGTGATGTAGTTTATACCATACATAACACCATGAAATATAGTGATATGTATGATTGCATGAATCTGGTGATAAACGATAAAATTGCTTGTTAGATACTTAGTATCTGATATAATAAATGGTGTTAAATGATAGTCTGATAATCAGGATAGGGGATTATTCGTGATAAAAAAAGCAGAAAAACTGACGAAGTTAGGGATTGCTGTCGATGATCATATGCTCAATCGCATTGAATCTTATCGTTTTGGTAATTGGATTCAAACAAGAAATGAAGCACTCTTGCGCATTATTGACATCGGTTTAACTCAGATTGAGCAGGAAAGCGTAGGAGATCATGATCCATCAGTCGAAACATCACTTGAAGAACCAGTCAACCATGAAACTGATGATACCAGTGATCAAGCAGATCGTGAAGAAGTAGACGATACACCATCTGATGATCATGAACTGATGTAATCATCACCTCTTCGCATCATGAGCGTTAACGCTTGAACAGGTGGAGGTGAAGAGTGTCATGGAATTTGTACAACCCATTCGCGATAAAAAACAAGTGGATGCCATGAAAAAAATACTCAAGAGCACCAATCTCCGCGATTATTGTCTCTTTGTGTTAGGGATCAATAGCGGGTTACGCGTATCCGATCTTCTGTCGCTCAGGGTGGGGGATGTAGTAGACGAACGGGGTAAGGTGAACGATCGTATCGATATTCGCGAGCAAAAAACCGGCAAGACCAAAGACTTCCCGCTTGGGGACACATCCAAAAAGGCTTTGCGTGACTATCTCACGTCACGCTTTACCAAACATGTAGTCCGTGACGAGCCGCTGTTTCGTTCAAAAAAAGGGGGAGCGATGCAACGGTCCCAAGCGCATAAAGTGATTAACGATGCAGCACGTGCCATCGGCATCACCGACCGGATTGGAACCCATACGCTGCGCAAAACGTTCGCTTATCATGCGTACATGTCGGGGACAGATATTACCCGCCTGCAAAAGCTACTGAATCATTCCTCCCCATCGATCACACTTGCATACATCGGGATTACCCAGCAGGAACTCGACAACGTGTATCTGAGTTTGGAGTTATGATGTAATCTGTACGAGATGTAGTCTCTATTAATAGAAGAAACTCGTTTAAACAGGGTATTTTTAATTCTAATTTATGTTTTTTCTCACTCTCTCAAGGTTAGCAAAAGGATACTATTTGAAAAATAAGTCTATTTACGCTAACAATATAGGTCAGTTTTCATTGTTGATTAACAAAATGTAACTAACCATGGGTTAATTTCGTCTACTTTATGGACGACAAGGAGGTTAATCTAGGGTGAAGTATTACAAACAATTAGCAACAGTAGGTATAGCATTGAGCATTGTGGGAATTCTTTCAGGATGTGGCACCACTAAAATTTTACAAACATCGACAAAAGTAACAAATACTCATTCAAACCAGACCGTATCTTCCAAACAAATTGAAACGAACACGGAAGTAAATACCAGTTCAGTAACAAGTGCAGGACAACCGAGCAATGGCACCCGATCTTTTCAACGAGTAACAGCGTTTCTTAGAATAAATGCAAAGTATTATATGAATACGTCTGAAGCCATGAAGGCTATCACACGTATTGAGCAGCAATTTGGTCAAGTGAATCCATCTGGACCACCTGTCGATTTAGGGACAGGAATAAAGGCTGATTTCTCAGGCGGATCAGGCCAATATGGATATAAATGGAACAAAGGTGATTGGACCATTCTCTTGATGGGCTGGGGCAACAGTTCTTTAGGCACTCAATTAGCGAAAAGTATCGTAGCTTATATGAATACACATATGCTCCCAACCCCACAAAAAAAAGGCGTTATCACCATTTTTCAACCGAGCTCTTCAAACACTCCTAGTAGGTCACAGACCACCATTGCATGGCAGGTTGGAAATAAGGTTTATGAACGGAAGCAAACAGGAAATCCACTGAATATTTTAGCAACTACTGTGAATGGTTGCGATAATTAAACACATCTAATACATCACTTTTGGGGATTTATTCTTCAGGTATAGAATGTGATTAACAAAGAAGCTCTGACACTTCACCTCACTCCAGCATCGCATCGGCGGTCCTTAAAGGCCGCCTTCGTCGTATGTCAAGAAAATGTAAAATGCCTGCATAACAAAGGTGGGAACGGTCTTGTGTAGGGCATTCAATCAGTCAGGAACTGTATTCGATATAATAAAATTGATTTTAATTTCCATAAACATGGATGCTATGACTTGACCATTAACCTAAGATGGTAGAAAGTAGCTTCCTTGTACACATCGTTAACCAGTCATTATGTCTTCGATCGGAGCTGTTACCATTGGACATCACCATGCTAGGAGGCGCCGAGATTGGCGCTACATGCATATGGTTTCGCACAGCCACGACCCAGTGGTTAGTCGATGCCGGAACGCGCATGAATGAATTAGACCCACTACCGAATCTGGCACTCCTTGAAACGCAACACGCCAAGATTGACGCCATCTTCATCACGCACGCTCACCAAGACCATATCGGTGCATTACCTCTGATCTCCAGTATGTTTCCGACGGCTCCCGTCTATATGACACAAGCCACGCTAGCGATCAGCAAAGTCATGCTAGCTGATGCGTTACACCTGAGTCGTCAGGATGGACATGCTAGGGTGTTCACCGAAGACCAATTGGATCAGCTCTGGCCACGGATTCACGTCATGGGACAGGATAAAGTGTTGAGCTGGCAGGGGATTCGCGTATCAACCTATAGCGCTGGTCATATCTTAGGGGCTGTG
>NZ_JALBUF010000029.1 GCF_022606465.1 Sulfoacidibacillus ferrooxidans | reverse complement strand
TTTTCACCGTATTCAATTTAAATTCCGTGCTGTATCTATTTGTCTTTGTCACCATGAACACCTCGAATCGATTTACTTATTTTCACACTCTCGATTCGTTGTGTCCACCCCTATAGCCTAACAGCAGTGAACGAACTCGACCTACCCGGCGTGGCCGTGGTCAAACTCAATGAAGAGAGCCATTTCGCCGTCAAGAAGCTTCTCGCAGCGGATGACCTCACGGGTGATTACCTTGTCTACGACCCGCTCTCCTACGAAAAAGACCAGAAGGATGACTGGCTACTTGACATCAAGCTATACAGCGAGGAATTCCGCGCTGATCTCGTCAGCTTGCAAATGGAGGAACTACTCGTCGAGCCATCGTCAGCGATGCGTAAGACGATGAAGCTATACGCGAAGTTTCTCGACAATAAAGACCGCAAGGCGAAACTGCGTAGAATCGGCAGGACATATCAGGCTCCGCTGCAATTTCACATCGACATCATGGCGGTGCTGTGCGGTTTGAACGGTGGCTCAGCTCAGGACGTGCTGATCGCCGTCCTGTCGAAGGGATTGGATAAAGACAGCAACGATGCATTGATGAGCATAGAGAAATTCGGCAACATCGAGGCGTTCTGGCAACTGGTACAAAAGTACACAGGTTATGTGACCGCGGAGGAACGCCCGCTTTCCGACCTTGCCGCGCATATCCTCGTCACCGCCTTGTCGCAGACGATACCGAACGCACTGAAAGGCTTGGAGCGGTTTGTTTCCGAACCTTGCAAGGCGTACTGCTATCAGCTTATCCACGAATGGCAGCGAGGCGATGGCAACGACGATTTAGTGGAAATCTGTCGCCATGTAGAGCACGAACTTCGCCTTGCCGACCGTTTTGACAAGACGGAGATAAAGGTTCTTTTAAAGAGCGACACCTTCCCCGCTATCGACGAAAGCATCCTGAAACGATTCTTCAATGAAATTGGCGAGAATGTCATCAAGATTGACGCTGTCATCGAAGTGGTGGAGAACCGTCGTACCTCCGCTTGGTATGGCCTGACGGCGAATTATTTCGAGAGTTTGTACTATATCGCTAAAATGCAGGAGTTTTACTTGGCGCACATTGAAGGCTTTCACGTTGTAGAGCCTGTTCAGGTGTGGAAACTGTACACGAACGACGTATACTACATGGACAGCTACTATCGACATTTCCATTATGAGTTCGGAATCATGCTCAAAAGCCCTCACGCTCTCTTGGAAGACGGCTTAAAAAAGTGTTCTGAAGTGGTTGAGCGATTGTACGGCGAATGGTTCTTGAAAGAACTCACTTCAACTTGGACGACAGCCATAGCCAGCGATTTGGATTCGCTCGGCTATGTATCCGAGATTAATGAGCAGCGCCGCTTCTACAACAGCTATGTTTCCCCGAACGTGAGCAAGGGTACTCGCGTATTTGTTGTGATTTCTGATGCCCTGCGTTACGAGGTGGCAGCTGAACTGTCCGAAGCCCTCGGTCATAACACTAAGGGCAAGGCGACGCTTGAAGCCGTTCAATCTGTATTCCCAAGCGTCACAAAGTTTGGTATGGCGGCGCTTCTACCTGGCAAAGAGGTATCAGTCAATGACAAGATGGAGGTATTTGTACACGGCAAGCCCACAGCTAGCACGGCACAGCGCGGTATGATTCTGAACACTGCCAACTCTGATAGCGTAGCCGTAACCTATAAAGACTTGCTTCAAATGCGACAGCAGGAACGACGAGACTTAATAGCGGGCAAAGATATCATCTATATCTATCATAATACGATCGATGCAATTGGTGATAAGCCAAATACAGAATCGAAGGTGTTTGAGGCTTGCGGCACGGCGATTGATGAACTGACAGCCATCGTAAAGATTATCGTGAATGACCTGAGCGGCGTGAATATCTTCATTACGGCTGATCACGGCTTCCTTTATACATACAAACCGCTTGAGGAAAGTCAGAAAATCAGCCGTCAGACATTTAGCGGTGAAGTATACGAACTCGGACGCCGCTACGCGCTTGTATCGCCAGAAACGACCGCGAATTACCTCTTGCCTGTCAAGACCGAGCGAACGCTTGGCGGCGTCCCTATGAAAGGATTTGCCCCACAAGATACTGTACGAATCAAGGTGCAGGGTGGTGGCGAGAACTACGTCCACGGAGGCATCAGTTTGCAAGAGATGGTCGTGCCCGTGATCGTTTACAAGGGCATGCGGACTGGCTATAAGAAGTATGTAGAAGTGCAGAATCCAGGGTTGTCACTGATTTCCGAGAGTCGCAAGGTATCAAATTTGATGTTTTCCCTCGACTTTCTGCAAAAGCAGGCCATCGGCGATAAAATACAGCCATGCAATTACACACTTCATTTTACCGACGACGTGGGTAACCCCATCAGCGACTTTCAAACGGTGATCGCCGACAGAACGAGTGCTAATGCTTCCGAGCGTGTGTTCAGAGTACGGTTTACCCTGAAACAAATGGCTTTCAACCGCAACAAAATATACCGTCTTGTTATTGCAAACGAAACGGATGTTCCCGAAGAGGTGGAGTTCCGCATTGACATAGCGTTTGCGGATGACTTTGGCTTTGACTTGTAAGATGAGGAGGATTTCGCGATGAATTTAGGGCAGACAGGCTACACGCCGGAAACGGATGACGCAAATGAAGTGATCTATCGTAAACTGCGTGAGCATTTCGACGGTAAGATTGTTCGCAAAGACCTGACTAAGGCGATTAAGGAAGGTGCGAACGTGCCTGTCTACGTCTTAGAATTTTTACTTGGGCAATATTGCAGTTCCGATGATCCGAAGATCATCGAGGACGGCGTAAGAAATGTTAAGCGAATTCTTACAGAGAACTTCGTGCGGCCTGACGAAGCGCAGAAGGTGCTATCCGGCTTACGCGAGCGCGGCAGTTATACGGTCATCGACCGCATCACCGTCAGCTTGAATATTAAACTCGACCGCTACGAAGCCGACTTCTCTAACCTTGGTGTTAGAGACATCCCCGTTTCGCCGGATTATGTGTCGAAATACGACCGCCTGCTTTGCGGCGGCATTTGGTGCATTATTGGGCTAGACTACGAGTACATCGAGGAAGAAAAGAAATCCACCCCGATTCGCATCGTGAAAATCACGCCCATTCAGATGCCGCACATTGATATGGACGAGATTAAGAATGGTCGTCGTGCCTTCACCAAAGACGAGTGGATTACCGTCCTGCTCCGCTCCACAGGTATGGAGGCAGATCGTTTCAACGACAGAGAGAAGTGGCTGCAACTCGCCCGTATGCTTCCGCTCATTGAAAACAACTTCAACCTCTGCGAACTGGGACCACGTAGCACGGGAAAGTCTCATCTTTACAAGGAAATCTCGCCGAACAGTATCCTCGTCTCCGGCGGGCAAACCACCGTTGCCAATCTCTTCTACAATATGTCAAGCAAGACTGTCGGGCTTGTAGGCCTGTGGGATTGCGTCGCATTTGACGAAGTCGCGGGCATCACATTCAAAGACAAAGACGGCATTCAGATCATGAAGGACTATATGGCTTCCGGTTCCTTTGCCAGAGGCAAGGAGGAAAAGGCGGCGTCAGCTTCTATGGCCTTTGTCGGGAACATCAACCAGAGCGTGGATGTACTGCTCAAAACATCACATTTGTTTGATCCATTCCCCGATGCTATGGCGTATGACACGGCGTTTCTTGACCGTATGCACTGCTATATCCCTGGCTGGGAGATTCCGAAATACCGTCCCGAATCGTTCACCAACGAATACGGCTTTATCACGGACTACCTAGCGGAATTTATGCGAGAAATGAGGAAAGAACCATTCGGTGACGTGTGTGATAAGTACTTCCGCTTTGGCAGCAACCTGAACCAGCGTGATGTCATCGCCGTCCGTAAAATCGTATCAGGATTTTCCAAGTTGCTTTACCCTAACGGCGAATTCGGCAAGGAGGACATCGAGGAAATCCTGACTTTCGCCCTCGAAATGCGTCGCCGTGTTAAAGAGCAGTTAAAGAAAATTGGAGGTATGGAGTTCTACGATGTGAACTTCTCTTATATCGACAATGAGTCCTTTGAGGAGCGCTACGTCTCCGTACCTGAACAAGGTGGCGGCAAGATCATTCCCGAAGGCGTGACAAATCCGGGCAATGTCTACACCATCTCGCAGGGCAAGACCGGAATGATAGGCGTGTATCGCCTAGAAACACAGATGCTCCCCGGCAACGGCAAGTTCGAACGTACGGGACTTGGTTCCGACCGTGATGCAAAGGAAGCCACGAACACGGCGTTCAACTACCTGAAAGCGAGCGGAAATCAGATAAGTGCCTCGATAAGCACGACGACTAAAGACTACATTACTAACTATCAAGACCTTAACGGCATCGGAATGACTAAGTTCTTAACCTTGCCGACGGTTATAGCCCTTGCTTCGTGCGCCCTTAGTAAGCCGACGCTGTCGAGCCTTGCTGTCTTGGGAGAAATCAGTATCAGCGGCACCATTCTCAAGGTTGAGGAACTGGCAAGCATCCTGCAAGTCTGCCTCGACAGCGGAGCAAAAAAAGTGCTGTTACCGATAACGTCCGCCGCAGAACTCGGCATAGTCCCAGCAGACCTCATAGGCGCGTTTAGCCTAATATTTTACTCAACCCCGCAGGAAGCCGTGTATAAGGCTTTGGGCGTGGAATAAGGACTTAATTTGTTAATTACGCCCTCTCTTAAAGAAAAATATTTGGGGTATTCCCTGTGACAAGCAATCAATACTTATGCCCCAAGCTATACCATTAAGTCTTCGATTTGCAATTGATTTGCACACTTATGTATTTAACACAAAACTCGGAACCTCATAACTCTGAGATCCCTCGGCATATCAAGCTTTTCTCGCGCACCCGGAGGAGTTCCCTCGCAAAACGTGGTTTATGAATTGCTCTCCGGGTGTGTCGCCAGATGATACGTATTTCTACAATTCCTTAAGTAGTAAGGCGCTTCAGGATCGAATATATTGCAATGTGTCGCCAAATATCAGGCGTTTGCAGACAGTTCATTAGTATTTTTATTAGCAAAACCGGAGTGTCCTTAATTAATCTGTTATTATTCACTCAAGCGAGCTATCATCATCTGTAAAATATTCCAGTTCATTCCTGTCGATTAGGAGTATCAGGAGTTGAGCTAAATTCGATAATACTATCGCTATCTGCCTAATAAACTCTAAGTCTTCTGTGACCGACTCTTGAGACATACTTCTGGTAATAAAAATCATGGTATTGTCGTTTATCTCTTCTCCGAACTTTGGCCACCTTGTAACGATTGGCACGTAGCCCATTTCTACAGAAACATGTATTGGAGATAGCTCCACAATATTATTAATTATGTGACTACCGTGTTTGATGGCATTATATGCCCTAGTAAGCCTTCGCTTTTTGCTCACTTCTTCAATATCATCCAAGTACGCTTCAGCCAGATTCGGAAGTAGTTCCTCTAACTGCTCGAAAAAAGCATCAGTTTCATATGGACTCACGATTGATCTAAGTTCACGCCGATCCTGTAGACGCAAGAGGCTTTCAGGTGATTTATCATTTGAAGTACATAGCCTGTAGAAGTCATTAGCTCGATTTTTCTTCATGTTAATAAAACGCGACGAAATTCCCGACTTGCCTCTATTCCTAACTGCAAAACAAAATCGACCCAAAGTTTCAAAGGAAGAGACAGCTTCAGCCACGATCTTAGCCCGCAGTACCATTTGAATTCTTGGACGGTCATCTGGTGAAACTCTCTTGTCTGTTGGAATTTGTTGAGCTTCGTGATACAGTGCTGTTGCTGTGTATTGATGAACCCAAGCACCAAGACTGTAAAAATCAAGCAGCATTTGTCGGTCGAGACTTTCAACCATTGGTGAGTCCATCTTCATTTGTAAACCTCCCCGACAGTAATAAACCAATCATTCACAACGTCTAACAACTTATCAACATCCCACGGGTCATCGTCTGGTTTCGGATATCGAATCACATCTTCACCGTACCACTGTAGCATATACCGATCTTCTCCATTTTCAGACAGCGTCTTGGCCACATAGTAAATTGTAGGTGAAGAAGGAGCTTCTGATTTAAACATCATACTCCCCTTACGCCTAACAGCTAAAAGCGGCCTCATAGTCCCCTCATAGCGTCGTTCTTTCGTGAGCACACTTTTTAAAATCGGTTTAGTGAGCATAATTGGTGCTTCGTAGTGGATGGTCTTGCAGATTTCATCTACCTGCCCTGCGTCTGAACAGTTCCAAAGCAGAATTCCTATATCCTCGACACCGTAATTTGTAGTCTCTTCACTCAGATTGAATGCGTGTTGAAGAGATGACATCATCTTTCTATGATCACCGATGAGAGAATACAGTTTAGCCAATTTCATCCAATGCATGTTTCGTTCACCATCGACTTCTCTTACATCTTCAAGCCACCTGATTGCATCGTGTGTGTAGTCTCCTTCTTCTAAATAAAGGTCTGGATCTAAATTCCCATATGTGGTTAGCCTTACATTGAAACCTTGACTTCGATCAATTCGATGCCATGCCCACCGAAATGTTGCTTCGGCGAACCGGGTTCCAATGTTCTCCGAGACCAGTGGCAGTTCTGGTTGTAAGCGGAGGGCACTTTCCATATACTCAGAAGCTCTTCGAATATCCGATTCCGAAAGCCCTCTGTTATACTCCGCTACAGCCCTCATGTGAATTGATAACTGTTTATTGATTTGACTGTTCCACACTTTCTTTTCCGCATCGATTGCAGCTTCAATTTTTTCATTTATTGATCCCAGGGAATATAGGCCAATAAGCCCTGTGATAATTCCTCCAAAAGTCGCGACACCACCGACGATGGACGCTAACCCAGCAAGTCCTAGAGAACCTAGAGCAGGGAGTGAGTATTTCAATGCACTTGCAATCACCAAAAGAATGATTGTGACAATGACCGAAATAGAAGCCATCCATCCTATCATGAGACCTTTCCTCAAAAGACTCTCACCAACCTCAATTAAAAGTCGTGATCAAATATCAATAAGCGTATCGGTCTATAAACATCTAAGCATCTTTATACACCAGTGATGGCACAGTGGAATAAGCCCAAAACACATGCCGAAACACTAAGTCAGTCTTTGCATTTACATTCTCGTCTGTGAAACTGTCCACGGGTAGACCTGTTGAACCACTATAAAGAAAATCCTTAATCGCTACCCACACTGCATCGCGGGTCGATTCCTTCTCACGCCAATGATCAATTTTCAGCTTCTCTTTCTTCAAAATCCTAAGAAGCTCCACTGCGACCTGCTTGACTTGTTTTACGTCCTTAGCCGATAAGTCAGGTTTCTTAAGAAGATCGAATATAGCCAGGGCCTCTTCCTTTAAACCTCAAATAAATTTCAGCAACGTTTCGAAAATTTTTTCTATCTTCTGCCGATCCTTTCGCGGTTATACTGGTCAACGATTTCCTCGTAATGTTTTTGAAAATCTGTCTGTAACGGATTCTGCATGAGTAAGTGACGAAGACGTTGTTCGATCACACTCTTCAAATTCTGTAAAGTTGTATTCACCAGAACTTCGTTCAAATTCCTTACGTAAGCGTTCAAAGTCAATTTTGGAGATGTCATAAGGCGTGGTCGACTCTCCAAAACGCTCATTATAAATGCTATATTCAGTTCATCTTAATTCTTCCACTGTGTTTGCATAGGTTCTAAGGCAACAAGCCTTGTGCCATTCCACTGATATGTGACACTGAAAGGAGTACCCGTTGGATCAGCTATTGAATCATTAGCCGTATATACGGCATATGTAACTTTTATTTCTCCAGTTCCAGCCGGTTCAATTGAATTAATGTATGTATCTGGTTTAGCGGTATCTGTTCCTATATATTTCGAACCATCAAAGAAAAATACCCATTGAACAGAACCATCGCCAGGCATAACTCCATTCCAAGCGTAAAGGGTATTTCCATGGCCATCGGAAACGGCCGCATTAGGTGATGATGCAGGAACATACCCCTTTGATAAAATAAGGTTTATTTGTGATTGTAATGTCGGACTCGCGTTAGTAACATTCGGGAATGAAGAAGAAGCGCTTTGTGTGCTTGATAATGAATTATTCTTGGCTTTAGACGATGGTGAATTTGATCCCGAGGTTACGGTCATATTCTGTAATTCCAAACTGGACAAGGATACTATCTTCAGGCTATCCTCATAGCTAAGGGCGTAAACCTGAATGTTGTTATTGGCCCACCCACCGTTGCCGCTGTTACCGTTATTCAATCCCTGTGTAGCATCATCTGGTTGCGTGTCAGGCTGTGTAGACGTAGCAAAAACAATTCCACCGGACGTAACGCCAAAATATTCACCGTCATTAGGAATGATCGTTGCCCAAGAAGCGTTGCCAGTATCCCAAAATCCATCTTGACCGAACGTGTGTTGTTTGTCATCAACGGCATTAAGATCAATTTCAGCTGCATAGGAACTGGTTGGTTGATTCAAATTTGATATTTTTCCGCTAGTATTCCCATAAGCAAAAAACGTTGGATAATAATGCTTCGGGTTTGATGAGGCATCATGGTATTGCTGAACGTTGGTCTGTAATTTTACAAGTGTCTTTAACAATTGTGATGCGGCTTGTTGCTGTTCAACATGTTCTTGCTGTTCTGATACTGACGTCCTAAAATTTTGTACGTCAGTATTATATTGATTGACGGAAGCAGATTTGAAGGTAAGTGGTTGAAGCATTCCGTCACTATTTGGAAAGTTCAACGTCAAGTTTTGTCCCGACAAGTTACCGGTAAGCATGTTATTTCCCGAATCAACAAGGTCAGTACTGAGTTCGATACTTACATTTGAACCAGAAATGGTACCTTCGATAGTAGCTGTAATGACGTGGACAGTGAATGAGTTAGGCGAAATGTCGACTTCTTCAAACTGTCCCGTAATATTGCCACTTTTATCAGACGCCCATTGTAAATACATAATGGTTTTGGAACTATTGTATAGGTATCCACGATCTGCTGTTATTGATGCTGGGTTGTTTCTATGCGTATTGGTAGTTGAATTAATGCTCTTATTGCCTGGCATAGTTCCGCATGCTGATATACCAAATATAGTTGCAAAACTGATTAGGGAGGTTATTCCTACATGGACTTTGGACTTCATTAGACGATTCTCCCCTACTCCGATTTCGATAATTTTCTCATGCAACGTTTTTGGAACGGTCTTTCCCTAATGTAAACACAAAACGAATAAAGACACATTATAAGTAGTAGAGAGCGGTATCGAAATCTTTTTTAACCGAAGCATCCTATTTCATAGATCGAGCCTGCTTTTAAATGTGGAAACTGATGAACGACACTATACGGGCTAAATTGAACTTCTGTCAAAGTGCAAGATACAAAGAAGAACTATGTAGGAGACGACTGTAGATGGCGAAGTTTGCATTTGTTAAGGTGTTTTGTTCAATTATTTTTAGTAATCCCATTTTAGGCCGATTTACGAGCGTGTAATTAGATTAAATGCGAGTTTTATGATTTTCAAATGTACGAGCCTATTTCAATACTTATGGTGACGTTACCTTAGTGAAGGAAGGATAAAACAAAATGATTAATATGATTCACTATCATCCTATCAAATGAATGCACGAACGAAAAGGGTTTTCTCAACGACAATTAAGGATAAATTGGGTTTATCTCGTAACACAGTAGCTACATATCTTGCAAAAGGAGAGAGATGCCAACAACACTGACACGGAAATAGAGTTACGATAAAGGTATGTATGGTTCAGAGGTGCAATGTGTATGGTATTGATTCAACAGGATGGGCATACTAGATTGGTAATATTATTATAAAATGATGTATTGTAAGTAGGCTTAGCCCGATGCTTTGCTCATTTTTTATCATGCATCGATTGGAACTCCGTATTTGTCATATATCAGATCATTGATTGAATACGAACACATTTGCACCAAATTTCGATATAGAGCGTTATGCTCATCCCATCTTTATAAACAACTACACTTTCTTTTTCCCCTCTAGTTCTACCTGTTTTCGCGCAAGTGGCGCATACACTAGGTATTTCTCCCTTAACGCGATGATCATTTTCGTTAGATGATCTGCCTCGGCGTTGCGGATTTTGTAGGTGTACACCACCACATCACCAAATTCATGCATGAGATCCCAAAAAGTATAGGCGGTTGGGTCGTATATTTCGGGGCGAAAATTTTTCACTTTTTGGCGGAAAGTAAAAAAGAGGAATAGATTATTTTCTGTATATTGATTATTGTTATTTTTACCTTCGATATATCGTTCTTGATCATCTTCTCCCTTCTCCCAGTGGTATACCAGCTTGCGGATGATATCTGAAAATGTGATGCCAAAAGCACTTTCTGAGTATGCGTAGAGGACACGCATAATCTCTTCTTCAAGCAATCCACGCATCTGAAAATACTCCGTTTTCGCTTGCTCTAACTTTCGATTGAGCTGCATAGTTCCCAATTAGTACTCCACCTTTCCAATTGCTTGCTCGACATGGTAGTTTTCTACATCTTTTTTCGTAATCTTTTTCAATGAGTAGTCTTGTTTTTCGTTAAAAAACGGATCATCAGCATAATGGAGTAGACGCGTGAAACGATTTGATTCGTATTCTGTGCAGTCAATGTTTTCGAAATAGGTCTTTCTATCGGCTAATTGTTTTTTTAACTTCCTGTAATGGCGACCCTTGTTATCGATGTTTTTTAAGATGCTAATGTATCTTTTGGTGTATATAGGCTGATTACGATCTTCTGCACACCACCATCTGTATACGCGATACAAGCGATGCGTAGTTTTGCCCAGTTCTTGATAGTCTTCATCAGTCAGTACATTTTTGATTCTACCGATGTAATTACTAGGATAGTAAGAAAATACAGCATCGTTGTGTAAGTCTCGTATGGCTTTTTCACCACGTTCAAATAAGTTTTCCATGCGCCAGAGTAACACAGGAGTTTCGAAATCTCGGTAGCCGCTAGTCAAATCTCCATAGGTCATCCGTTTAAACTTATATTTATTCTCTATTTTCTCAAGAAATAGCCACACGGAATGACGTTCTTCTAAGTATCTTCTCCGTCGTATGGCGCCTATCGCCGTTAAGCCAGAGTCTAGGCCGGATTGTTTGGAATGATCGGACAGTTTATCTAATAATCCGAAAAAAAGAACGGGAATCATAAAAAGAATATAGAACGCTAAGAGCAACGTGGGAATGACTACGAAAATATCCAACAATATCGCAACAAGAGGATTAGAGGTCATCATCATCGCCACCTTTCCATCTCATTGTACAAAAAAAATAACCGCCTCCGCAGGCGGTTTTGAGAGTCATTAACGCAAATTGGTTGGTTTTGGCTTGCGATCCCTGGACACCGGTTGTTTTTCTGGATCGGTTTGATTTTTTTTAACGTATGGTCCTGTTTGATGAACTTGATCATAAGAATCTTTCACATATTGACGGATGTTCAATCGTCCCGAACGTAGATCGGACATCATCAGTTCCAAGCGCTCTCTTTCGGATTGTTCCGGTTTCACACGACTCGGGGAGAGTTTGCCGTCTTCTTTGCGGATCGCACCAGGAAATTGGATGTGCCCACCTTGTACCATGTCGCGAGCTTGGGTATAGCGATAAAAAGGCAAGTAGCTCTGTTTCGCTTGTTGATAGGCTTTTTGAAATGATGGGTTACGATAG
Source organism: Sulfoacidibacillus ferrooxidans (assembly GCF_022606465.1). Taxonomy (NCBI): domain Bacteria; kingdom Bacillati; phylum Bacillota; class Bacilli; order Caryophanales; family Alicyclobacillaceae; genus Sulfoacidibacillus; species Sulfoacidibacillus ferrooxidans. The sequence goes on along the minus strand of NZ_JALBUF010000029.1, from coordinate 2,328 downwards.
TTGACGTCCTCGTGATCTTGGTTGATGCGCCAGTGATCTTCGTACTCTCCTAATGTGTCTTCTACCGATTGATGTTCATGTTTTGGCATCACTTGTTCTAAGTTCATTTTATCCACATTGTATTTTTCAATATTCTCCGTATTGCCACTCCAAGCGGAACCGCCAGGTGCATATGGTTCATACGTATCTCCTGAGATATTCGCCATGCGTTTTTGTGCAGCATTGAGTTCGCTTGCATGACGTAGTTGATCTCGAAAAGATTTCATTTGATCTTGTTGCTGGTTCCATTTGGCTCGATGTGCTTGAAAACGAGGAAAAGCATGTGCGCCTAACTTCTCTCCTGCTTGATAGTATTTCCCTTTCGCCCATTGACTATTGGTGAGGTCGGCCATCTTCGCTTGAGCGATCACAGCCATATTGCTTGCCTGCAGTTCGTTTTTCATGCCTTGAGGGATGCTACGCAAGGCCCCTAGTGTGCTGGAATGAAAAGCCATACCCGGATGGATGCCGCGTCCTAGTAAATAAGAGGATGGCAAAGAACCACCTACACTGCCGTTGCCTCTTCCGGCCAAGCGATCCCCCATGGATTGACGACTATCCGTTCCGCTGACGATGCCCATTCCATCGGCATGGGCGATCGGCTCCCCTTTTTGCGTATGACGAGCCGCCATGACATCTTCAAAACTCTGTCCATGCGCAAGGGCGCTAGCGACCGTTTCAGGATTTTTGTGCAAATGATGCATAGCAGCACCAGCCAATCGTTGATCGACTGCTCGAAACGCACCCTTTCCTAGTTGCTTGGGGACAAAAGAAGCCGCCTTGATCGAAGCCCCTGCCACTTTGTCGGTGGCATATCCGGCGACAGCGCCTGCGGCAAGACCGCCTAAGAGATCATTGCCCATCATGGGAGCTTTGAATTCTTGAGCCACGACGTCAACGAACTTGCGCACATAGGCACCAGCTGCAAGAAATCCTACGACTCCTGCAATCGAGGTGAAGATGTCGCCTAGCCCTACAGCCGAGGAGGAAGAAGCCCCCGTGATATTCACCATGCCCATCGCTAAGGAGTACACCAGGGATTGACCGAGAGGCACGAGCATCTGAAAGATCCACTCCGTCCACCAGAGCTTGAAGATCCCTTTGGTTTTCTCGTTGGCATAACTCGCCATCGCGAACGGGAAGAGAATGACCCACACATCTAAAAAGATACCCCGGAATTTATACAAGATGTTGATGAAGAATCCCATCAAAACAGAAATAAACTGAACGATGTCGTGAAAAAGAACCGTAGCTGGGTTGGATGATGGATCGACGCCTTTGGATCCAATGGTGAATACACTGAGTGAATTGGCGCCAGAAAGAGAGAAAAGTCCAGCACACATATCCCACGATAATTGAGTGATGGCTACAGCCAGATAGGGCCCTGCAAATAGAAACAACATAGCCACGGCCCATCCGACGATCTCGTTTTTCAGTCGATCCCGTTGAATCGAGCTGTTATTGGCACGTGCGATGTTGGCCGCTCCGATGTAGGCTGCAAAGACCATGAAAGCGTAGGCTAACCACACGAACACTTGGATAAACGGTTGCATCACGATGGCATTATGACCGTTTGGAATCACGTCAAAAAAATTGCCAGTACCAAAGGCAAGGTGAGGATTGGACATCAAATTGCCAAGTACCACTTGAGGGACGTTCGATCCCATCGCGATCAGTAGTGCGGAGATCATACTCAAAAAACTGCCGATAAAGCCCACAATCAAGCTTCCAAACCAATTCAAGTTTCCACCTCCATTTCCATGTGTGTTGGATACCGTCGATCCGTTGGTGCTTGATGAAGTCGTCGATGAACCCTGTTGTGATGCCGATGGTTGTACGGATGGTAGCGACTGAGTTCCTCCACTGGATGAGTGATCTCCAGTGCTAGGATTCACCTGAATCGATTGTTGACCTGTGGTTTTAGCGTACTGATTGGCTACTTGTCCGATATAACTATTCAGATTCGTTTGAGCAAAACTATGCGATAGCACGACTAAGACGACGAAGGCGGCAACAAAGGCGAAGGTGGTCATCCAACGGTTGACAGTTTTCAACGATGGTCCCCCTAGCTCACTTGTCGTAGAAGCTGTGCTTCAGACACGACAAAACGTGTATTGAAGAGGCGGAATTCAAAGTCTGCGGTTGTGAACTGATTGTAAAATACTTCTTCTCCGACGCTCCATCGACCCTGACCACGCGTGAAACTCATGAGATCCTCAAATTCACGCTCTTCGATTTGAAAGATATCCATGATGGCCTTTTTGTCGTTTTTGTCTTGTTTGAGAAGGA
>NZ_JALBUF010000028.1 GCF_022606465.1 Sulfoacidibacillus ferrooxidans | reverse complement strand
CGACGGCTACCTTGACGTCTGATCTGGAAGCGAACTTTCAAGCACAACTCAACAAGGCGGTCAGTAGTGGGAAAATGACAGCTGCTCAAGAGCAAAAGATGATCACACAGTTTGATGCTCATGTAGGGGATATGATCAATAGCACAGGATTCATGGGTGGATGGCATGCTGATTCTTCATCCAACTAAATGAAGGGTTCCGTAGTGGTCATCTGGTAGTATCCTAGTGGTCAATTGATAACAAGATACTTTGCAATTTGGACGAATGGGATGGTAGTTCATCTCATTCGTCCTTTTGCGCGTGTGTATGGATCTTTTCACTCAAATATGCGGCATAATCACCTTATATTACTAATCTAGTTTTAAATCAATTTTAAATTTCTTTTGGTAGACTATCGCTATTGGATTGTTTGACTCACCCTGTGTAAAAACAGATAAGCTTACTCAAGGAGGATATAATGGGTACAAAATCATGGTTAAGCTTACTTGCGGTTACATCTCTTACGTATAGTCTATCCACAGCTGCATTTGCTAATACGTTACCTTACACGGATATAGGCAATAGCTTTGCTCAAGCTGCCATTGTCAATTTAACAGCGGCTGGAGATATTCATGGATATGCCAATGGCACTTTTGAACCCAATCAAATGATCACACGAGGCCAATTTTTAGCCTATATGATGAATACGCTACAGCCATATACGGGTGTCAAGCCTGCTGCAACAGGAACCACTTTTTCTGATGTATTACCAGGAAACTGGGACTATTCCGTGGTCTCTAGTGCTCAATCCGCAGGATGGATCAATCCGTATTGGATCGATGTCAGCAAAGGGTTTGATGAGAATAATCAAGCGTCACGAGGGGATGTCGCTTCTTTCTTTGTCGCCGCACTTGAACATTCTTCCTTTCACTTACAACTTCCAGAAGGAACGACTCCGCTAACCTTTGCAACAGATAGTGGGTTATTCTATGGGCTACCTGCTTCTGCAAACCCAATCTATCTGAATCGAGCGGATGCTGCAGTTGTTCTTCAAAATATGCAAACGCTATGTCAACAAGCAACTTTACATGAAACGATGCATATTGGACCTGGAGCAACTGGAGCAACTGGAGCAACTGGAACGCCCATTGTCATGGGGTTTAATTACGGGGGGACAATTGCTAGTGATTTGACGGAAGATGAGCAAGATACGGCCATCAATACGGTTGTCTATGATGGATTTCATCTCGATTCATCGATGCAATTTCAAGGATCATTGCCAGCATCATTTGCAGATTCGTTACATGCAGCAGGAAAGCAGGTGTGGGCGTTATTTGGAGCCGATCAACCCACCCTTCTTACCCAAGCACTAACGAGTGCAACCAATCGAGCTGCGTTGGTGACCCAGATTGTACAAATGAGTAGCGCATCTCAAGTGGATGGTGCCAATATTGACTTCGAAGACGTTCCTGCCAATTTAGAATCGGATCTGACGATGTTTATGCAGGAACTCACGACGGCTCTTCATGCCAAAGGCATGCAGTCTTCGATCGATGTGACGGTACCTTCTGCAGGATCATATTCTGCAGCATATAATTACGGGGCTCTAGGACAAACTGTAAATGATGTGTTTTTAATGACCTATGATGAATCGTGGAGTGGGGATACGACACCAGGCCCTGTCACATCTCTGTCATGGGTACAAGGTAACGTAAACACCCTTTTGCAAGACGGGGTTCCTGCCAATCGCTTAGTTCTTGGCATGCCATTATATACACGGGCATGGCAGACCAATAACACGTCACAGTCACAAAGTATCCCTTTGTCCACGATGGAATCCATGATCGCTAGTGGACAAGCGGTACAAAGTACCATGGATGCTACCTCGGGTCAATCCGTCGATGTGTACACGGATAGTTCAGGAATACAGTGGGAGTTTTGGCAAGATGGCCCGAATACGCTGAATACCATTGGATCTCTTGCTGTTCAAGATCAGTTAGCGGGGATTGGTTACTGGCAACTAGGTGATGAAACGGCCTCTGAGTGGACAACCATTATTCCAAGCGGTCTCGCTGCTCCATCAAACTAGTACACATAGCCCACCCATGAACGAACAACCATGGGTGGGCTATGTGTACTAGTCGTTTACGTGTATGCTACATCTCGCTTGACAAAAAAGACCCACGCTAAGATGTTCATCACGATAAAATACGCTACAAGTATGCTGATAGAAAATCCAAGTGTCAGACCCTGAATGCTCGGACCATTGACGACAAACTGCGAGAGATCCGTATTGGCAAAGAGAATATATTTGACCCAGCTGTAACTTGACAGTGCACTGACCACCGTACTGCCAATTAAAAAGGCGAGAAGAGAGATCGTAATCGCAAGTGCACTGCTACGGAAAATAGCAGAGATCATAAAGGCAATGGTCGCAGTCATCACAATTTGTATCCATAAAAATCCATATTGCATCAATACATAGGACAAAACACTCATCTGTTGAATCGTTTGGTGTGCATCCAGATAGACCTCTGGTGACCCTGCTCCTGCTATGCCAAAAAATATCCAGCCAAGAAGAACAGAACAGACAAACATAAAGATCGTCGCAAATAAGCTATACATCAGCAGTGCCAGATACTTAGCCAGGAGAATATGAGCTCTAGTCGCTGGTTGCGTGAGCAACATCTTGATGGTTCCAGAGCTAAATTCACTAGCTACACTATCACCTGCAACAACGAGAATAAACGCAATTAAGACAGGGGCTATATTTTCTGCCGTAGCAGCGAACCCCCACCCGGTCGTTTGACTAGGATTCATATTATGTACGATATCGTATTGATTGACTTTAATTTTTGCCTGTAATTGGGCAATTTCTTTTGCGGGCATGTGCCTTGTGTGAGCGATTTCTTGTTGTAATTGATCCGTCTGTACGATCATGTTTTGTTTCCAATTCGATCCTGGCGCTGGCTGATGAGTGACCATCACAATCGCCACAAGAGCGATCACGATCACAAGGAGCACCATCATGACCCACGTTCGAGATCGGCGATAAATTTTCATGTTTTCATTGCGAATGAGGTTAACCATGGGATTCACCACCTGTGATCTCAAGGAACGTCTCCTCAAGCGTTTTGTTTACCATTCGCACCTCATATATGCGTTCTCCATGACTCACGAGGGCCTGTACGATATCTGGAATCATCTCTCGTGCCACCCGAAGTTCTAGGTGGTGATCATCACGTAGTACCACGTCTACTTGAGGATAGGTAGTGTGTAAGATCGAGACCGCTTGCACACCATGTTCGATTTCAATCAAAATGTCTTGCTCGCTTGTCTCATCCATTTCCGTGCGGCGAATGGGACGAAGATCAATCAACTTGCCCGCTTGAATAATAGCCCCGCGATCACACATCAGTTCCATCTCCGATAAGAGATGACTCGACACGATCACAGCAATGCCTTCTTTTTCTGCAAGCCCTCGCAAATAATCACGCAATTCGCGAATGCCCGCTGGATCGAGGCCGTTTGTAGGCTCATCTAAGATGATCACATGCGGACGACGCAACAAAGCCTGAGCCAGTCCTAACCGTTGTCGCATACCGAGCGAGTACGTTTTTACTTTATCGTGAATGCGCGCTTCTAACCCCACTTGGTTAACAACCTCATGAATGCGCTGATCCGATACGCCTTGTGACATGCGCGCAAAGTGTTTGAGGTTTTGATATCCCGTTAGATATTTGTACATTTCCGGATTCTCTACGATGGCTCCAATATGTTGCATCGCCTTTGTAAAATGTTTTGACACATCGATCCCATCGATGAGTACTTGCCCACGAGTCATGGAGATGAGTCCCACCATCATGCGAATCGTTGTTGTCTTACCTTGTTACACACCTCACTACGTACAGGTTGTCCAATTCATACGTACTTCTTTCAAAAACCTACTCTCACTTTCATTTAGCGGCTGAGTGACTACCCCAAGAACATTAAAAATAGCATCCACCGTGGTTCAAGGATAAGGATCCTTAGACCACGGTGGATGCTAGACATGTCCGTACAACCATACTTCATTACATTTTTGTGCTTGTGATCATCATGCTAACATGAGCATCAAATCGGCTCAATTGTTTCTGTTCCTCAGTAGCCGTCATGTGTCCAGAAGAAACGGCTTCGTCTAGACGTTTTTTGAAACTGGCTTCTAATGCTGTAGTGAGTGTTTGAATCGATACTCCTTGTTTCTGCGCAATGACTGCTAAGGATTCTTTAGCCTTTATATCTGCTCGAAGTGCACTAGGGCTAAGATGTAAAATTTGTCCTAATTCCTCGAAGTCGACAAAGTTATGATCTGATTTCCGAAAGTGTTTTGGACTCGTTGGCGTAGAGGTTGTAGAAGTACTACTTACTGTAGTAACGGAACTCGTCGCCGCTTGAGTGGTTGTACCACATCCCGTGATGCCTAACGTCACTACTGCTATAGTACCAAGTACACTCATAAAAAGTCCCTTTTTCATGCATATCTCCTCCTATTTGTCGAACGATATGGGCAACGATATCTAGTAAACAATCATGTATGTATTTCCTTTTATTGGGATAGCCCCCCTATCGCATGATGCATACATGTGAATGAATATCAAGATAGTCATCTATTCTCTCACTATGATCGGGAATCTTTAATTTTCTCTTGTAAAAGAGTGACTAAACATTGAACATATCGATGTTGACGATGATTTCATATGAATAGCAAGAAGGATAAAGGAATCCGATTCACAGATTTCATTAAATTACCACGATTAATCTAAGACAATTTTAAATATAACGAGTTACACTGAACAGCAGTAACGAGATCATATCTCCATCAGCGACCAGATAGACTCCCTGTCTGAACGGCGTTACATGCACATGCATCCCTCAAAACGAGGTGACTAGGGATGCATGTGCCATGATGAATGATCGACAAAAGGGATGGATCACGACCCTAGGAGGCGTCCATAGTGAACGACATCGCTGCTCCATCGCACAACCCAACACGACCGATCCAACAGCGGCTTGTCACTCGACGGTACCATCGTTTCCTTCTAGTGGGCGTGATCAATGCCTGTGTAGATATTGGAACATTGAATGGATTCATGGTTCTATGGCCAACCCATTCATTCGTTCAACTGCTGACGTATAATACCATCGCCGTTTTATGCACCCTTGCAACAAGCTATCTACTCAATCGAAGATGGACATTTGCTGATCAGGCAAACTCTAGTCGGAGACAAACCTGGTTGTTTTGGATTCAAGGTGCTGCGAATATAGTGATCAATGATCTCATACTAGCTATTTTTTCACATGAAGTATTTGCTCACTTGACTGAATCGACTTTGATCAATAGTGATCTATCAAAAGGGATGGCTATGTTTACCTCTTCTTCTATCAGCTATATGATGCTACGGTTACTGGTTTTTAGGGCAACGTAAGCTTCTTCATGATTGTACATATAAACAATGGAAGGTGGATACGGTCCATGAATTCAGTACAAGGGTCTCTAAAAAACAAGTGTATGCAATGGTTGTGGCCGATGAATATGGAGAAAAAACATGGGTCATTCCAGAAGCCCAACGAGTCAACGCAGTCTATCGACCATGGTGTATACCATGATGGTGATGACATGAGCCTGTACCATACGTGGGTACATCGTTTTGGAACTCCTTGGGAGGTAGCAGATCACATACAAAAGAATCCTCATGGATGGTGTACCCCCATCGAGAAGTATGTAGCGCATGTGAACGGGAAAAAAATAGCTCATATATACGGAGCACAGGGTAGTTTAGACGTAGCACTCAGTCTACTTGGAGCTAAAGTAACTGTGATGTATCCATCCATGGCTGCGTCCATCTATAGTCAGCGATTAGCACAGGCAGCCAGTGTGGACATACGCCACATCATTGTGGATGGTATCTTCCATCCATGGGGAGCACAGGTAGGTACGTATGATCTCGTCCTCTTGGAGTTTGCATGGTTAAAGGATGAAGCCAGTATAGAGATGGCCATACATGAAGCAGCCACTTTGTTGAAATCTGGGGGACAGCTGATGATACAAAATACCCATTCGACGATCCAAACCATGATGAGATCCTCATTGTTTGAACGCAAGGGTATCAACCCACAGATTGCTCAGTCTTTGGATATGACTCCGGCTATTCTTGCAGAAACTAGTGAAAAGAAGGGGATTCGCCCCATCATTACGGCTTTATCTACCAAAGGGCTATTCGTCCGTTTGATGGAAAAGGGAACGACTTCACAGGGTCATTTAGTTCATGAATCGAAGGGTACACTCCAAACGATAATTGCAGAAAAATTATGATGCACCCGCAACACCGGATCAATAGCAATCAGAAAGGCTACTCCTTTTCATGAGATGGGCTAGGCGTCTGTTGATCCCATCGTCCAAATACCCATTGATACAACCCTGCATTGGCTAGCTGTAGCACTGCCGTAAGTATGAGTGGTAGTGAGAGCAGATCAGCATCAAATAAATAACCGGAGATGGTAGGACCAATGGATGAAGGTAGCCGCATGGATAACGCATTGATGCTCGTTGCTAGTCCTCTTCTTTTGTCACGAGTTAGACTGGCACTGAGCGCATTGCGGTTACCTTGTGTCGCACGGTTGATGGCATTGCGAAGAATAAAGAAAAGGGATGCCAAGGTAAAGGTAGGCATAAAAGCTAAAGCCAGCATACATATGGATCCAATGATACGCATCCAAGTCACGGATTTAACCATACCCATACGAGCAGCGATTCGACCACTCAAAATCGAGAAGATGCCTGTCAACAAAAAACTAATGGAAAGCGTAGCACCAATTGCACCGGTGCTAGCACCGTAGCGCAAACGAAACCAGTAGGCCATCATAGGGCCTGTTAAGCCTACTGCAAGCCCATTTAACACATTGACTAGCGCTAAAACAGTCAGTGCGTGATTTTCCTTTTTGCGAACTTGTTTTTCTTGTTGTGCTTCAGTACGCGCCTGCTCCTCATGGATGGGTTCGTTAGCAGAACGATTTTTCACCTCTGGAATGCGAAGGATGATCAAGATACACAGCAAAGAAAACACAGCTATCGTCAGGAAAACGGGTCGATAATTCTCAAGAGGAGATGACCCATGAATGAGATCAGGTAGCCCACCAACGATACTGCCAATAGCCATCCCTATAAAGCCTATTGCATTATTCAAACTAAAGACACGACCGCGATCAGACTGTGATACATATTGAGCGAGTAATGCTTGCTCTGCTGGGCTAAAGGGTCCTGCTGCACCGCTTTGTCCTCGGCCAAAGCCCACAATCACGATGGCTACCATGAGAAGGAGCGCGGCAGAAGTGACACTAGCTGCAAGAGAACACATCAGTGTTAGCACCTCATAGATGAGTAAGAATGGTTTTCGTCCCATTCGATCACTGAGTAAACCAACCATGAGTATAAGCATGGCTCCCATGATCCCTGCACCTGATGTTACCCCACCAATAGCTACGCCACTCCAGTGTAAGTCTTGAAGATAGAGTGTAAGGTCGACGACCATAGCTCCTTGACCAATACTTCGTAGACCACGAATCCACATCAATTGCATAGCAATCGGATGAATGTTATTTTTTATCCCAATCATGGTATGTTCGGAGATCTCCTTATTGAACAACGTGTCATGGATTCTATGGATTCCTACCCATCTCACACGATGATATCGTTGATGGGAGCGGAGATAGGACGGTCGCTTGCACAGAGTGACTAGGCATATTCACATGAGAATGACGGTACGTTGCCCCATCATATCACAAAAAGCATCAGATGAATCATTCTGATGCTGGACAGGTGGACATGATGGTTGTTCATCGCATACATCGGAGATTGACATGGACAATGAGTCGATAAGGGAAGCCAAGAACTATGGAGATAACGTGATATTCAGACATGCTTCGAAGCAGATGTCTCTTCATAAAACTCCATTAATACACGTGCAGTTTCGCGGCGTGTACATTCTTCAGGAGGCACGATTCCCGCTGTAAGCATGGTGCGAACTTTGGTGCCAGAGAGAAACACGTGTGCCTTTTCATCGTGAGGACACGTTTTTTCCGTGGCCATACCTCCACACTCCTTACAATAGAAGGCATGATCAAAGAACATGGGCGAGATGCCAATCTCCTCAGGAGTAAATAGCGAGAATATTTTTTGAGCGTCGTACGTACCGTAATAGTTGCCTACTCCAGCGTGATCGCGACCTACAATAAAATGTGTACAACCAAAATTTTTTCGAACCAATGCATGTAAGATGGCTTCGCGTGGTCCAGCATAGCGCATCGCAGCAGTAAAGATACCCAGTGCAACGCGGTTTGTAGGATAGTAGTGTTCAATGACTGTCTCATATGCACGCATGCGCAGTGGTGCTGGAACATCATCCGCTTTCGTAGGCCCAACCAGAGGATGAATAAATAAACCATCCATCGTTTCTAACGCGCATTTTTGAATGTATTCATGCGCTCGATGAATAGGATTGCGTGTTTGAAATCCGACAATCGTTTTCCAACCCTTTTTTTCAAACAGCTGTCGCGTTTCCTGTGGCGTGCGTAGATAGCTTGCATAACGATCCTGTGTGCTTGTTGTAAACACAGACACTGGACCGCCCAGATGAACGCTTCCTCGTTCCAATGTTCGCATGACTCCTGGGTGTGCAAAATCATTGGTTTGATAAAGATGGTTCACTACATGATTCAAGTTCACCTGATACTTACTTGTGACAACCATAGTCGCGTGTGGTGTACCATGCTCATCGATCAAAAGCACCGTTTCACCAAGTGTAATTAGTTGTGCTTGATCGGCAGAAATAGGAAGAGCAATGGGCAATGGCCATACGATGCCATTGGCCAGTCGCATCTGCGTAACAACGGAATGGTAGTCCATGTCATCCATGAATCCAACAAGCGGAGAAAAGGCTCCCATACCCATTTGTTCAAGATCGCTGATGGCAACATCATCGATGATGACGCGCTGTAGGTTGTTTGAACACGATTCGTCTGTATATGGACCGATGCGTCGATGAACAAGTACTCCACCGTGTGGGGATAAAGCAGTCACTGCGTTCACTCCTGAATCATGATGGTTGGTTAGCGTTGATGAAGTACATGTGTCTTTTGCAATGTTTGCGAACTTCGTTCAGGAATGATCTGTGCAACAAGATGGGTCTCAATCGTAGACACAGCTTCACTGATACTTACTTGGTGGGTACGGATGGTTAAATCCGCGTGGATCGGATGTTCATAAGGTGAGCTAATGCCTGTGAAGTCAGGGATCGATCCAGCAAGAGCTTTCTTATACAATCCTTTAGGGTCTCTTTCGATGCAGATATCAAGGGGACAGTCGATAAATGTCTCGATGAATTCTCCTTGTGCAAAGAGACTGCGTACCCATTCGCGATCTTTGCGCAGGGGGGATATCATAGCTACGATGACGACCATGCCTGCATCGACAAATAATTGTGCGAGATGACCGACACGTCGAATATTCTCTTCGCGATCTCGCAAGGAGAAACCCAAGTCTTGATTTAATCCGAGTCTGACATTGTCTCCATCTAATAGGTAGGTGTGAATACCTTGTCGATACAGATGCCACTCTAATTCTACAGCCATCGTTGATTTTCCTGAACCAGAAAGTCCTGTCAACCAAACGACAGCACCTTTGTGTCCGTGCACATTTTCACGAGCAGAACGGTCCACCTTATTTTTTTGAAAAACTAGATGTTCGCTAACTACTATCGACTCCTCTCCAATAGGATTCCCATCAAGTCAAGCAGTGTATCTGTTCTATCTATTGATAGCAAGCTTTACGATCCTGTTGTTGATGAGGTCGACGGTGACAAAATGCTATTTTTAACACTAGCATATTTTGGATCGACTATGTTGATCGGATACGCATCGGATAGCTGTATAAATAATTGCTGAGATGTCAATCCTTTCAATTGTTTTAACAAGCTAGCAATCTCCGATTGTACTTCTTTGAGTGGAATCAATTTCCCTGATGATTGATTCAAATTTACTTTTATTTTGATTGTAGTAAGTTTGAATTTCTGCTGAAGTAACGGACACATTTCGTTCTGCTAATTTTCCCTCGAGCACTTTAATTCGTAAATTGTTTTGAAGTTCAGATAAAGTCATTCCATTCTCACTTAACGCTTGTTGTAGTTCACTAGAGGTGGTGATGCCATTTTGTTCTTCGAAATTTTGTAAAGCATTGTTTATCTCTTGACTAGAGGCCGTAATATGATACTTCTTTGATCCTAATTCTACTAAATTTTGTGTAATTAACATTTCTAACACCTGAACTCCGTATTCTGTTTCTAATTACTGAACGAATTCTGTATTGGAGATAGGGATCGACCCGACTGTGGCAACCATAGCCGTTTGTTTATTGGCATCCTCTATACTCCATAGGATTCCTATAAAAAGAGCGCCAACAATCATGCCTAGGCTAGCGTAAATGACATTTTGTGTACGTGCGTGTACCAAGGAATGATACACCTCCTTTGTAAGATCATGATCTCTACAAATTCATTCATTATGAATAATATGGGTTTTATTATAAAAATATATAAGCAATTAGATGTTCTGTACATAAGGAACCTTCCAGTGTTTCATCGTAAGTCCATTCTACGTGAGGTTGCGTACACATGGGTATCAACAAGGGTATGTCCTGATGCGACTACTTCTCATGGGACTCACAAGGTCGCACCTATTACCACGCAGGGACAGCAGAACAGAATCCCATGCTCAGAATGGAAGATCTTTGTTCATGCGCTTGACGCCATGGGTTGTGCGTAGATATCCTTACGTGTTTTCTGGCAAGACCAAAATGGCAGTCGCAGGCTCGAAATCTCCTTTTAGAATAGGGATGACCGATTCTACGTCTACAAATTGAAGATCGCTCGTACATCCTTATATGGGCTCGTTCCAAATTCACATCAAATACGGACGTAACTACTCCTTGAGCATGCAAAAGTAAATGATGAATACCCTATGACAATCGTGTCATTGACAAAAAGTGGAATATAGTTACAGAAAGACTTCCATGCCTCTTGACAAGAGGAAGCAGACCCTCTGGATTGACGATTAAAAAGTCAGCATGATAGCGAGTATACGCCTTCGTGTACTATCCAAAACACGTTTCGAAGGAGTAGTGGCTACTTACATCCATTTTTAATCAAATTTTAAATAAGCACGACTATACTAGTGTGGGGATGGCCTCTGATTAACGGCTAAGTCTCCTCTATAATGGCTACTGTGCATGTATACCCATAGAGTCAACTGATAAAGAAGCAGGTGGCATGATCATGTCCCGATTGAAAAGTAAGCACACAAAGATGCATACGACATGGAGAAACGTGCGTTTAGGTGTAACTACTGTAAGTGTGATTTGCATGGTGGGCGTCGCCACGTGGGCTTTTTTAAAACCACGAGACCAAGGCAGCAATCCATTGACTCAACTTGTCCATACTTTTGAACCCATTGGAGTTACAAATATTCTTCTCATTGGGAATAATGCTCGCAATCCATCGAATCCCCTCGCCATTGGCCAAGGGGGAGGACAAGCAGATATCATGATGATCGCACACATCGATCCCCAAAAGCATCAGGTGGTCTTAATTTCCATCCCGCGTGATCTGCTGTTTGCCATGCCTCAATATAGCGTTCCTATCCCCAAAATTAAATCGCTCTTTTTTTTAGGCGCACAAATGACTCCAAATCAAGCTGCACCCATGACAGTAGCTGGTGTAGAGCACTTCACAGGGATGCCCATCACCGATTGGGTGGTCACTGATTTTCAAGGTTTTTCAGATGCCATCGATGCGGTGGGTGGTGTCCATGTATGGATTCCCGGACGCATTTACGACCCACTGCACAGTGGCGCCAATCTATACCCAGGTTGGCAAACCTTAACGGGTTCACAGGCTCTCGCCTATATCCGCGTTCGGCAAAATACAGCAAGCAATGTTGCAACCAATGACTTTTCCCGCGATGACGCTCAAGCTCAAGTGTTGGCTGCCCTTCAGCAAAAATTACTCAATAAACAAAATGATGTCTCTCACCTTGGATCGCTCATTCACACGTGGAATCAAGACGTAGTCACTAACCTCAGCGTGGATGATTTATTGAAAATCGCCCAAGTAGTCAAAGGCTCTACGATCATCCATGTCAATCTCGCTTCTGTTGGTGATTCGATGGATGTGATGAGTGCATCATTTCCAGGTATCAATCAGCAAGATGCTCTCACTGGAGCCTTTTATGATATTGTCGATGCCCGTGTTGTGACGCGCACATTGCAACCTTATGGATCAAAAGGTGCATGGACGGGCATAGCTCTCCCAACGCCATCCTCCATTCCTGTCATCGTATATGCATCAGAAGCTTACGTATCTGAACTTAAGGCCAGTGGGTATCCCGTCACTGATGGGAATCAAGTCAGCGGAAGGAATCCCGTCGTGATTGATTATCCACCTGGTCACTTAGCATGGGGATTACAAGTGGGTCGCACATTGGCCACAGGAAACTCCATTGTGCAACCAGGGACCTCTTCACAAGCGGTAGTCGTGTACGGTCCATAGAGCCTAGTCTAATCTCCTCATAGTTATCACATCTCGCATAGGCACTTTATAGCTTCCTCTATACAGACGTCCACCTTTTATCTTTGGAATACTCTGGTAGATGATGTCGTGATCCTTCCCTTTCCTCACCTTCACTTCAATCGAGGTGGCATCATTCCATGCCATCTCTACAATCCTCTTGCATCTCCATGTACTTTTCGTCATCCATCTGATCAGCATCGATCGAGGGTCATCGCCTGGTCCTCATATTTCTCATCTTTTCACGATGTTCAGTTACAATGATTCTCATCGAAGCACATACGTTTCCATCCAATCATTCGCCCCTACCTTCACCTCGCATGATGTTCACCCATTGTGACTTCTTTTGACCAGTAGGCAATCAACGTGATGCTCGATACACACTCCAGTCCCCAAAACGTGTATGCAGATCATCCGCGACTGTGTTGCATCAACTATTTTTTATCGCATCTTCTAATAAAGAAAGTTGAATCATTATCATCCCACAGCGACTGCATGGACAGATTCACTAGTCCAAAAGCGATCAAATAATGCCAAGCAAACAGGATACAATAACTTTGCATCATCCACGTACTCTCCAAGTGTTTTTGCTTGATACAATCCCTCCACAAATCCTGCATCAGTGACACCCACACTCGTGCGCCGCCCTTTTTGCCTTGATAGCTTTGGCAGCTTGATCTGAAAATCTTTATTCCGTTTTATCATGATCTATCAACAAGGACTCCCCATATACGCGAACGTTCTTCAGTAGCACTTGGGTGGTAACTATCGGTTTGGACGCAGATGAAAAACCAAGGGCTGGTACATGTGTAACGTTAATCACGTGCAAAAAAATATCCCGTTTACCCTATTCATGAAGAAATCATAGGGTAAACGGGATATCTAGGTCTCATTCCTCTAGGCAGTAAAAGTCACCGTATTGGATTGAGCACTTTGCTGACCATCGTAGGTTTGTACGACATAGTAGCTACCGCTAGGCAGATTGTCAAAGGAGGCATTACCATTTGAATCCACTGCTGTTGATCCCATGTCTTGACCGGAAGAACTGTACAGGTTCACGGTTGCATCTGGAGTGGCATTACTCACAGCTAGATCCTCTACACCATTGGTATCCATCACAGCAAGAGACGGAGTTGCTAATGTGCTTTGATCACTGAAGGTCACCGTATTCGATTGAGCACTTTGCTGGCCATCATAGGTTTGCACAACATAGTAGCTACCGCTAGATAGATTGTCAAAGGAGGCATTACCATTTGAATCCGCTGTAGTGGCACTAACTACTTGACCAGATGAAGTAAACAGATTGACAGTTGCATCTGGAGTGGCATTACTCACAGCTAAGTCCTCTACACCATTGGTATCCATCACAGCAAGAGACGGAGTTGCTAATGTGCTTTGATCACTGAAGGTTACCGTATTCGATGGAGCACTTTGCTGACCATCGTAGATCTGCACGACATAGTAGCTACCGCTAGGCAAATTGTCAAAGGAGGCATTACCATATGAATCGGCTGTGGTTGAACTCACCTCTTGACCAGAAGAACTGTACAGGTTCACGGTTGCATCTGGAGCCGCGTTACTCACATCTACTTCTGCCAAACCATTGTTGTCATTCACGACAAGAGAAGGGGTGGCTACAGTCGATTGAGCAGTATAAGTCACCGTATTCGATTGAGCACTTTGCTG
>NZ_JALBUF010000027.1 GCF_022606465.1 Sulfoacidibacillus ferrooxidans | reverse complement strand
GTTACTTCATGATAAAAAAATGAATAGAATATGCATCTGTGATCAAGCTTATAGTCTCAAAAGTGATCAAATAGAGTTACATTCGATAAAAAATATTGATTATACCCCACTTTTTCAGAGGTCTCCCTTGCGGAGTTCCTCTGATGGTACAGCCATTCTATCTAAGTCTTGTGAAGACAATCACACTGCTTTCATCTCCGTCAACACTGTAATTTCAGTTGGCTGTTCATCCTTCTTTGTATTGGTTATACAATCATCTTAGAAGCTTCTACAACATTCTATATTAAGGGATATAGGCACTCGGCATATAAGGATAATTTTCTTTAACACATTTCACGACTCTAATCAATTTTCAATGCCTGCATGCGGTTCACTTATGATTGATGATGGCAGTACGCCCGTCGCTTCTTCGGATGCACGGTGAAAGTACCAAAACGTCTCCTGTTTCGGATATTCAGGGTGGTGCACACACTGAACATAAGCTCCAAGTCTTTCGACGAATTCGGATTTAATTATGTGGAATTCGGTATCTGGCAAGAATATGTGAACTATATCCATTGCGGGTTTACCAATATTTTTCTCATTTAAGAAAGGACTTCTTCCCATCTCCCCAGCCATAGATGGAGAGCGATGATGGTAAAACTTTAACACCCAATTTGTCTACAAGTTAATTAGATCGACTTAGGAACTCAGCAACAACAAAGTTCACTTTCTCACGAAATACTGCAAGTCTGGCTCCAGGGTTCTTAAGTTCTTCTCGGACAAACTCCTCGCTTTCCAATCTCATACCCTCTAAAGGATTGTTCTGAAATAGCAGATTCCAATGAACGTCAATCGTAAACTTCTGAATTCGGTTCCCATATTCATCCTAATCATTAGCAAAATTTACATTTCGAATTACACATTTGTTAGTGAAATCGACCCCTAAGTGTTCAGTAATAAACAAATCAGCCTCTTCAAACTCACTTGCAAGTGGTTTCACCGTCATTTTTCTATCTCCTTTTCTTTCTATTGATTATGGTAAAATTGTAGAAGCAGAGTTACTCTCACTATTCAGTGATACAAAGGATATTTTCAGGAACTTAATTACAAGCCAAGAATGTGATATAAAATGGACCTATTGTCTGTTTCTTGAGGAGCGATAATGTTTGTCACAGTCCGTAATGAATCAATCAGTAAACAATACAACTTCGATTCAGACTTCTACAGCTATAACAAGTATGCCACATGACGCTTGGTATGTAATAGGTGCCGATATTGCCACCATACTCAGTCCCATTATAGCTCTTGTGGGCTTTTTCCTTGTCTATCGGCAGATTAAATTATCAAAAGATGCGATTGAGGAGTCAAGAAAACAGACTGAGCAGATGACGATTCAAACAGAACTGTTACGGCATCAACAAGAGAACTTCCAAAATCGAGAGGCTATTATTCAAGCAACCAAGAAGGAAACTATACTACCAGAAAAGTTCCCACTCTTGGATCTTTTCATTGGCGGATACGTGAAAAACCCTGATTTATCTGCAGAATTCAACGTGGTGCTCCTATCAAACATAGGCAACAGTATTGCATTGAACATTAAACTTTATGCAACCCCAATTGAAGGCAATGACTTGCATGAGGTCTTCAATAAGAATGCTTTAGCATCAAACGCAAATCAGGGGTTTTCGTTCAAGTTTAGGTCCGAGTCTCTGAGAGTGAACGCCACTTTTTCCGATCCAATTGGAAACTCATATAAGCAATCGTGGGATATACTGGGAACCAAAATAAAATCGTCGCAAAATATCACACTGGTCGATGCAGCAGATGAACAGAATTGATGGATTTCTGTCGGACGGTCACGCAAGTAGAATCATCATGACCTTTGTGATCAATTCTGCAACTTCCTTATTGTTTCCCAAACCCTGCATGCAACTGCACCTTATAGACAGTCACGTTCACACCATCTCGCTCAAGCTCACGAATCGCCCATCTGATTTTCCTAATTCGATACGAGTTGATATCCTCCGTAGCTTCTTATAGCCTCTCGGCATTTGTTTTTTATTGATTCCTCAAGGCTTGGTGGTCTTGAGGTTTTTCGTTTCCTCCACCACTGACGTGGTCGTCGCACCTTCTTAGGTTTGAAAAATGGAAGTTCCCTTTCGAAATCCGCCGAAATAACACCTCGAAAATCCACAAATAACACTTGACATGTAAAAACTACCCCAATAATCGCGACGGAGAGCCTTACCAACTCTATCCTTCGCTGAAAGGGGTAGTCCCCCTCATGTTACCTGCTATTCGTGCTCATGCACAATACCAATCTTTTGTCCTCGAACAGTTACGCGCCCATTATTCTGGTGGCATTCTCGTGCTGGTCGCCAAAGACTGGACATTCATTGAAAAGTTCTGGAAGGTCGACTTATCTAGTACTGCATCTTTATGAATCGCAAGTACGCCACGCGTGGTATTCAAGCCACTGACCCATCCAATCTGCTACGTGCTTACTTGCTCATGCTGCAGGTCGGGCGAACTTCCATCACGGCTTGGTTCGACGATTTGCGGCGGGTTCCACTCTACGCCATCATCAGTGGTTTTGAGCCGGGCCATACGCCGGGTGTCGGCACTTTCTATGACTTCGTTGCTCGTCTTTGGCCTTTAACCAGCTCTCATATCTCAGGCCAGCTCAAACCAAAGCGCAACAAGAAGCCAGTCAAAGGCAAGAAGGGTGAAAAAGCACCCACTACGACACCCAAAAAGATAGAACGATTGGTCAATCGCCTCCTCCTGCGCCGTCCTACGCCACGTCCTTTGTCCACTGACATCCTCATGTCCTTATTTCGTGAGCAGTTTGTGGAAGTCTCCGTCAGACTTGGGCTCATCGGTGATGTGTCCGCGCTCTCAGTCGCTGGCGACGGAACGCCGATTCGTACAGCTGCCTTTCCTCGAAGTAAGCGCATCTGTTCCTGCCTTGCGCAAGGAATTCCGGACTGCACTTGCAATCGCCTCTATTCACAACCCGATTGCAACGTAGGATGGGATAGCCATCGCAACTGCCATGACTTCGGCTACCATCTCTACATGTTCACGGCTTCCGACAGCCACGCAGACCTTCCGCTCTATCCAAGGCTTGGACCCGCCTCCCGCCATGACTCCGTGTCGCTGGTCGTGAGCATCAAGGAGTTTGAACAGTACTATCCGAACTGGCATTGGAAAAGGATATTGCTCGATGCCGCCCACGATGCCATGCTCTTTTATCGCTACTTCGAGTCCTAAGGCACCTGGTATTCAGTCAATAAAGTAGACACTCCAAAACAGATAAATTATAAGTTTTCATATGCTACTATGAGTACTTTTGTCCTACTTAATTTGCTTAAATTATCACCTTTTAAAAATATCTTCTTTCATACTCAATCGGGGACATGTAAGCTGTTGATAAGTGAATGCACTCACGATTGTACCACGCTTCGAAGTAGGGCTACTCACTCTTGCATTTAGTCATTCCATAGCGTCATTAATAGCGAGTTTATTCATGTAGAGACGTACAAAACGCGCAAACGGGCGCATAGAGACATCTGGGAGTACATCAAGATTTGGTATAACAGGTTGCGGATTCATTCTTCGATTGGATATAAGACTCCTGTGCAATTTCAATCTATGTTTTTCAAAAATGTGAACCAGCAAGCTGGCATAAAATAACGATATATCAGACTGTTTTGATATTTTTTTGTTCGGGGGTGTCCACCATATTGACTTAATACCATTGTTGTCCGCTTCCGAATGTTCAAGTAGAGATTCCGGGACAAATTTGCCCAAGCTCTTTGCTGGACTAGAAACTAGGTGGAGTTAACATTTTTTCTTGCCCGACAGTTGTTTAAATATTATTAATTTTTATAAATATGGTATAAGGTATTCAAATACAAACATATTTTACTCAGTAACAACATTTATTCCACGACCTTCAGGGGGACGACCACAAGGGTATCCCCCATAGTCACTCCAGCAAACTACATACTGTCGAAGTAAGGGTATGATATTCGCATCCCGGAATGCACGCATCTTTCTCCATCGATTCCATCTCTCCAGGGTAGCAATGATAAAATTGCGGATGCATACCACCTAGCCTCCTTACACCTGTGACCAGCCCTACGAACTGAATTACTTCATGTGCTGCTACGCTCACACTAAAGGGGAACACGTTTTGTCTCGCTAATAGTGGACTAAACTCAGATCCAAGCCCTTCAATATACGTGGGATCATCTAGTTTACCTTCCCGGTCGAGCGCGACACCTTCTCGTGTAATGGCACCCAAACACATCATACAAGCGTGTTCAGGACCAACAATGTGTATCCGCCAGTCAGCGTGAACCAGCTTGCCGCCGGCCACTTTTGCGAATATACCTCCATCAACAACTGGGATCAGGTGACCATAAGCCAAGGCATTCAAAATGTGCCGAGGATAGGAACGGTCAACGCACGAGAACAACACATCGCAGTCAAGCGCTGCACGCAGGCCTTCGTCACTAGTTACCTTAGCGGTGACAGCGGTCACGGTTAGAGTGAGCGCGGTATGTGTAGATTCAATCAACCGTTTTGATAAATCCACTTTGGCCGTACCCTCTACGGCATCTTGAAAAACAGCACCTAGGGTGCGGTCTAAGTTTCTTTCCTCGATGCGATCGTGATCAATAAGCGTAACTCGCGAAATCCCCATACGGCTTAACGTTTCAGCAACCACACTACCAACACTTCCGAGACCAATGATACCTACATGTACATTTGCCAACTTGGATTGATTCTCTTCACCCCAACAACTAACTGTCGCTACTTGGGATGCAGTTGACGCTATCGCCGTTAGATCAGGGTGATAGGTTATTCGAAGTTCCTTCCCAACGACTCGAACCGTATTAGCCCAGCGAATACGGTAGTCCAGTTTAGAATGTCTTAGCCACGCACGTGCACTCCATGCCCCATCTGTGCCCCACGTTAATCCTACTAACGGATGGCCTGTGCGCCCCGAGACCGCAGCCGCCAACCGATCACGTTCAGCGACGATGTCGTCTTCACTCATACCTTGCCAGCCTGGTCCTAAGTGACTATGCAACAGGGCAATCCCATATTCATTCCCCGCTTCTTTCAATACCCGTTGTACATAGTCTGGTGAAAACGAGACGTTTCCATGTAATTGACGTTCGCCATCAAGAGGTAAAACCAAACGTTCCAAAATCACTGTGTAACGCTTGTGTCCCCGACTTGGACGCCATAGGGCGAAGGTGAGGTCTTCCTGTTCGGTACCTTTATGGAAGTGCTTCCTCAATTGCGCGTCCAGTGCGTGTGTCATCGCTACCGAACAGCTCATATCATCAAAATCTGTTAGGTTTATCATCAGTGCACCTCACTAAAAATCGTCGCGATTTGTACCACAAAGGCTTTGGGAGTAGGTATACCGCGCAATAATCGGCTCCAATATTGCCATTCAGCCCCGATTCCACTTGCTTGTGTACGAAGGGATGACTGCATGTCCATCGGCACAAGATGGGGCTTGGTGTGAATCGCGGCGGGTGCAGTGTAAGGTGCACCCGCCGTCTTGAGAATACCAATGTCGGCCTTGGTTCCCTTCAAACGTCCCGATGTAATTTCGTAGTCATGTATCACGAGATACGTATTACCGTCTTTGCCTGTTAGGTGGTCAACTGACCACCCAATTCCGACGAGATGGTCAACCAATTCTTGATGAGTCATTAGTGTTACCCCCTTATGAAGTCTGGGTTTGTCCTTCAAAGAGTGCTGTAAACCGCTCGCGTTCGTGGATTTCTATCTCTTCCGCGTAGTCCGGATATTTATGGTCACCTGCATCACGCACCAAGCGATAATTTTCAAGGGGTACAAACCCTGCTTCAGTTAAGATGGCACCGACAGTTACCTTGTGAGACGACATCAGCACTTCTTCTCCGCTGACAATAATCATGATGTCCTTACTCTTTGCGTGTTCCATCGACAACGCCTCCTAAATGGGTTCTTGTCTACCTATTACCAATTCCCACGCAAATCTCTCAGTGAACTATAAATTTTTTTCATGTCGTTGATACAGTGATAGTAGTCACCTATAATGAGATAAAGGATATCCAAATAAAGGGGTAATGTTGGTGTTCGACTACGAAGAGAGTACACCACAAAAAGCTCTGACAAAGCCTGCTAGAGCCTTGGGAGAAAAACTTGCGAAGCAGTATTGCACAACCCCCCCAGTGGATGTAGAAAAAATCATCATTGAAGTGTTTGGGCTTCACCTCGTGAAATTAGAACTACCAGTAAACGTATCGGGTAACGCAGATTTAGACAGTCAAGAGATTTATATAAACACAAAAAAGCACCCTGTACACCAAAGGTTCACTATGGCACATGAACTTGGGCATCTGGCACTTAATCATAAAGTTCGAAAGTGGACGGAGTATGCGGATGTGAATGAAAGCTCTCCAGACAAGCCTTTGGAGGAGGAAGCGAACGCATTTGCTTCTGGATTGTTAATGCCCGGCTATCTTTTGAAGGAAAAAATCAAAACAATGAAACCAAAGGAAATGGCTCAGTTGTTCCAAGTCAGCGAGGAAGCGCTATGGTATTCGCTGCGCACCAATCGGATTATTTAAGTGCCAACATCATGCGTGACATACACATGTTTTGTCACGCATTTTAGTTGTTTCGCTGAAGATCCAAAATAAAAGCATCCCGTTTTCTAATTTCACGATGCCGTTGTATCGAAATTTGGGTCTCTATTAGTTCGTTTTTTCGTAAATTAGCGTCTAAAGTATGGTGCGTACGGGCAGCGATTGTCTGTTGTGGTAGCCGTGCTCTCAAGGAGTCATCCAGTAAAGGATGGTTTCGAACGACACTTATGAAATCTGAAAGCGGTACATTAAACCTTTGTGCCATCTTGTTCAATATGACAGGAGTTAAGTCCCAAGGAAACAACACGTCATCGTAAATTCTAATGATGTCATCCATGGATATTTGCACTACACTTGACAGCTCACGCATTGTTAGGCCCAAAGCTTGTGCTTTGTGCGCGACAAACTGACCAAATGATAAAACTCCTTCGTCGAACTCATCGTCCGTATCAGTGAGTGTTGGTACCTTAATTTTACCGCGTAAAATCGCAAGGTATTGGTTTTTTCCGTTAAAGATTTCGTGACGACGTTCAGTTAAGAACTGTAAGTCATGGTCTCGCGATTGTTCTGTCACTGTAACCACCCATTTCGATTCATTTTCGATTAGGTACAGGTGTTTCAATTTCAAGAATTATTTCTCGCAGCTTCTCTTTTGCCCGATTCAGTGTCCGTGAAATATCATGAGTTGTCGTTCCTAGCAACTTCGCTGTTTCGGATGTAGATAACTCGTGAAATGCGCGGCAATAAAGGACTTGAAAGTACTTTAAATGTTTCCGATATAGTATTTTCATCGCTTTGCGAACGATTGTCACATCGTGGTTTTTCAGAAGTAGTTCTTCTGGAGTCGATTCCATATCATCGACCCACTGGCCCCCATCTTCAACGAGCTGCTCAAGAGACTGTTCATTCTGTTGATTTTTTTGACGAGCGAAATGTTTTCGTATCGTATTATGTACAAGCCCATCCACCCAGTTCTTAAATGTACTCATCTCGGGATTAAAATTCCCTTTATGAATACCGCTAGAAATTTCTGCCAGCGCCTGTTGAAATAAGTCCTCGTGCAGGTAATTGTCGTTGGACAGCCAGCTGCCCGTATAACCCCTATACTTCTGAGAAACTTCTAACCGGATATGATAAAGGAACTGGTTAAATTCCTGTTCATTCGGTGTTGTTCCATCTCTCAATACAACATAAATGGGAAAAAAACTCGACGCCACTTCAATCACCTACCCGTCACTCGCCACTATCTATTGCTTACTATACCCGAAATCTCTCACCACAATCATTCAAATATAAGAACATCCTAGGTATCAATGGTCATGGATGTCCAATATGCTTCCCTTCCTATGATGTTTATTCTCCCCCTACTCTCTCACACCAGTTGATACCCGCAGAAAATATTGTCCGTGATTTAAGCTACCTGTAGCTTAATCTGATTACTTATTGAGGGACAGGAAAAGTGGACCTCTGTCAAGTTACTGTACACAAATCGAAGAACTATTTTATCAAATGTAACGTAAAGCCCCGCACTTCAGTTATGATAATATTATACTTATTTAGTAAACTAAACTTTCGCAGGCCGTAAATTGACGTCGAGGCTTGCTGTCATTAGTCTTATTGGTGATCCATTATCGATCTTGACCATCTAATTTACACCAATGAAAAAGCATCCTTAGTTTGGTAAAATGCGTTTGCAAAAACAAATCAACCAAGAAGAAGGATACTATGACTATGATAGCTCATTTGTCTACTTCTCGACAACTCCCAAACTCTTTTAAAATTGTATTTGACAATCTTCATATCTGACATCACCTTCGGCGTGCTGGCATTACAAAGAATGTTGGGTTTTACTACCTATCCCTCTTTCGCATCATCCCAATGTTTGTTTTTCAGCATAAAAATTGCTTCCGTATGTTCGAAAGTTAGGACGCACATGCGCTACCTAGTCAAGATGACGTGTGCCGTTTCCTCAATAATCCCCGCTTCCCCTGGCTCAAATTTTTACTCTCGCTGTCTACACACACGGTGCAATAGGTGCAGCCACTTATGTCCCATCGAAATGTACTGGTGTTGATCGTAGATGACTTCGTTTACGAATGAGGGCGTAGTCGTGCGGTGGGGTTATTGGCTCGTGTCCATGATCATACGGTCAACCGATTCGTTAAAGGATTTCGCATGCTGACACTCGGATGGTCTGATGGCCATACTTTTGTCCTCATCGACTTTTCTCTCCTCAGTTCCTCAAAGAAGGAGAATTGATACACGGAAGCGAACGTTCGCATGGACAAGCGGATGGTAAGATATAAACGTCGTTAAGAGGCGGTCCATTCGACACCCGATGCGGTGATCCAACTCATTGGTCACGCGTTACAAGCGGGCATACCAGCCAATTGCGAACTCATGGATAGTTGGGTTACCCATCTTCCCTTACTTCATGAGTTGCATCAAAAAGGGTTGTTCGTTATTAGCATGGTGAAAGCCATGAAATAGCGATTTCAATGGGAAAACCAACTGCATACTTTGCATGAACTTTTTCAAATCGCCAAGCCCCACTTTAGCCGCAAGCAGATTTTGTCGTCTGTATGGGTGGAACTGGAGACTAGTCTACTAGGTAAGATTGTGTTTGTGAAACATCGTCACAAAAAACGAGAATGGTTAGCCATTCTTAGCACAAACGTTACCCTATCATTTGAAGAAATCATCCGGATCTACAACATGCAGTGGGATATTGAAGTCTTTTTCAACGCATGTAAATCGCTGCTCCGATTGGGCAAGGAATTTCAGGGTCGCTAGTACGATATGATGATAGCGCATACCACCATCGTATGTACTCGCTATATCATGCTGGCTTGAGAATCGCTTAAAATGGAGGATCTAAGAACCCTTGGTGGTTTATTCCGCTTAATGCGTGACGAATTGGTCAACCGAGACTGGAGTTTGGCTCTTCATGATCTCTGGTCACTCGTTGAACCGATTGCACAAGGAGTCGCTATTAACTTACAGCAGGTGCAGTGGCAACTTCTAAATGGATATCCTCTCTGCCTAGTTATATCAAGGGGTATCTGTCACTTTTGACATGCGAAAGTTGAGTTAATAAGTATATTCATATAAAAGTTGGAGGTGCTAATCGACAACTTGTTCCTTTAAAAAATGTATCTGGATGCAAAACAGCATATGAATGACCTTACGGCTAAGCAAAAGGCTGAGGGTGACAGCCTACTTGACACGCTATAGTTTATCAATAAGATTAATACTACATTTTCATACTAATTCATATCAAATCTAATATACTCCATTCAATTATAGATTCAGTATGTTATAATGATTCAGTCTTAATCGCAGGGCAATACCAGGAGGAAAAGCAAATGTTTAACGAACCTGAAAAGTGGTCAAGCCTTGAAGAAATTGCCGAGCATCTCGGCGTGAGCAAGGACACGATCCGCAACTGGATTAAGAAAGGTGTCATTCCGCATCGCCGCATAGGCAAGCAGTTTAAGTTCAAGATTTCAGAAGTGGACGCTTGGGTTGATAGTGGCAAGAGCGCTGAGATCGAATGAGCCGCCGATGTCCATTGAGGTCATTAGGCGTGAATGGGTGAATAAAACTATGGGTTTAACTATGCCGTACAACGGCTCCCTGACTTCCGAACAGTTTCTCTTCTATGAAATGAGGATTGTTTCAAAGCAGTATCTTGAAGGCGGGCCAATTGAAGATATCATCGCATACATAAAGCGGGACAATCTGTTCCAGTACCCAACGGAGCGCAACATAAGCAAACTCGCCCGCGCCTGTTATAGACGACTTATTGCGCTTGGAAACCAGACATTGATATACGAGGTGGCGACCGCTCCCATCGAAGTGGCAAAGCAAATTAACCTCTATGCGATGATGCGGTACAATCGCCTTGTCCGTGAGTTTATGGTTAACCTGGTCGGTGAGAAGTACCGTCAGCAGGACTTTTCTTATACCCGTAAGGACATCAACGTGTTTTTCTCCCGCTTGAAAGAGCAGAACGATGACGTAGCGGCTTGGAGTGAGCAAACAGTTACGAAGCTCAAGCAGGTCATGACCAAGTGCCTAATAGAAACAGAGATGCTCGACAGCGTGAAGGATACCGCACTGAATCCAATTTTTATCAGTTCGGAACTGGAAATGGGTATCCGCGAAAATAACGACTTGACCGCACTTGCCGCATTCAACTGTTTCGGATAGGAGCGTGACTATGGGAGACATCAAACAAGAACTTGATAAAATAAAAGGGCGAATATCTGACTCGAACTTTCTAGCCAACAAGGGGCTTTCCAATGAGGTGGGAATTCATGTCTTCAAATACGCGCCGCAGTACGAACTGATCGTCCGCGACTACATCGAGCGGCTTCTCCACACGCCGTCCGACGACTACAGAGTCATTGAGCGGGATATGTACAAGATTTTAAACGAAATCTTGGAGGAGAAGCGGGTGCTTGGCACCGTGCCATCTCTTGAGGAGAAAAAGGGTAAGGACTATCTCCTGGCTCAACTTCAGAAGATAGCTACTCCGGAAGCCTTCCTTGCCAAGATGAAGTACGAGTCGCACCAACGCGGTGATGTGCTGTTCCTGACGGGCATAGGCAAGGTGTATCCCTTTATGAGGTCGCACAAGATGCTCGACAGTATGCAGCAGGTATTCTCGGATATACCGATTGTGATGTTCTATCCGGGGGAATTTAACGGACAAAGCCTAATCCTGTTCAATAAGTTCCATGATGGCAACTACTACAGGGCTTTTAATTTGCTTTAACCGGGGGAAAACACATGAAGATTCAGAGCATGTTCCGAAAGGACATCAATCGTGACATTAACGGGGTCATCAAGGTGGCGCAGGATGATGAGCATAGCTTGGTTCAGGAACTCAGCGAGTACATCATCACCAAGGAGCTCCGTCGCCATTTTAACACCTTCTTTGATAACTACTCAAAAGCCATAGATCACCCGACCGACAAAATTGGGGTCTGGATTTCGGGCTTCTTTGGAAGCGGTAAATCCCACTTCCTGAAAATGCTGTCTTACTTGTTATCCAACCGCGAGGTGGCGGGTAAACACGCCGTGGACATCTTCGGGGATAAATTCGGCGACCCAATGATGTACGCCACAGTCGTCCGTTGTGCCCACATTCCTACAGAGTCGATTCTGTTTAACATCGACATCGAAGGACCCATGAACAAAGACAAAACGGCAGTTCTGCGCGTGTTCGCCAAGGTGTTCTACAACCACCTTGGTTTCTACGGCGAGGACTTGAAGATAGCTAAACTGGAACGTTTCGTGGACAAACGCGGCAAGACCGACGACTTTCGCAGAGCCTTTGAGGACATTAACGGCACGCTGTGGGTAGAGAGCCGCGATTCCTACGCTTTCTTTGAGGATGACATCGTGTCTGTCCTGCAAAGTGTTTTGGGCATGAGTGAAACTGCCGCCCGCAACTGGTTTAATGGCGAAGAGAACACCGACATGAGCATCAAGCAACTCGTCGAAGAGATTAAGGAATACGTCGACAGTAAGGGTAAAGACTTCCGGCTTCTGTTTTGTGTGGACGAAGTCGGACAGTACATTGGCGACGACAGCGACCTGATGATGAACCTCCAGTCCATCGTAGAGGAAGTGGGTAGCAAGTGTCGTGGCCAGGTATGGGTGATGGTCACCAGCCAAGAAGCCATCGACTCCGTTGTGAAAATCAGTGGTGATGACTTCTCCAAGATTCAGGGCCGTTTCAACACCCGCCTATCGCTGTCCTCCGCTTCGGTGGATGAAGTCATCAAGAAGCGTATTTTGGAAAAGACCGAGGATGCAAACGCATTTCTTAAAATGGTCTACGATAAGGAACACGCCGTTTTGAAAAATCTCTTTACGTTCAACCATGCGGTACTGGACATCAAAGGCTACGCCGACGGTGCGGAATACTCCGCTACATACCCCTTCGTCCCCTATCAATTTATCATCATACAAAAGGTACTCGCCGAAATTCGCAAGCACGGTAATTCCGGCAAGCATCTATCTGGCGGCGAGCGTTCCATGCTCTCGGGTTTCCAAGAAGCGGCGCAAAAGATACAGGGCAAAGACGAGAATGCACTGGTGCCTTTCTCACAGTTCTACGACACGGTGCATACCTTCCTTGAAAGTCCGATACGCCGCGTGATTGACCGCTGCCAGACCGCCGCCGAAAACCACGATGGTTTGGAGCAGTGTGATGTGAGCGTTCTGAAACTGCTCTACCTCGTTCGTTACATCGATGATATCAAGGCGAACATCGATAACATCGCCATCCTTATGGTGGACGATATCCGCACGGATAAGATAACCCTGCGGCGTGAAATTGCCGAATCCTTGGAGCGTTTGGAGATGCAGAACTACGTCGCCCGCAGCGGTGATACCTACTCATTCCTGACCGACGAAGAACAGGACATCGCCATTGACATCCGCCATACATCCGTGGACAGCACGACAATCGTTCAGAGCATTGGACAAACGATTTTCAGCGAGATTTACCCGTCAAGGAAATACAAATACAACAAATATGACTTTGCTTATGACCAGTACATCGACGAAAGCATCGTCGGTGCGGCTATGGGCGGGGTACGTCTGCGTTTTGTCACAGTCGCTAGCGACTACTATAACGCCCCTGAAGCAAAACTGATTATGGACTCGCAAGTCAATAACGAGGTTATTATCCTACTTTCGAACGAAGCCCAATACTTTGAAGAACTCGAAATGGCCGCAAAGATTCGCAAGTACATCAAGCAGAAGAACGTGTCTCAGTTGCCGGAAAGTGTTCAGGACATTATCCGCAAGCGTCAGGCACAGGCGCGGATACTTGAAGAAAGCGCAAAGGTGCAGATTGACAAGGCTATCATGGGTGGGACGTTCTTCATTTATGGTGAGAAAGTCGAGATCAAGCATGGCGACGCTAAGGCCAAACTGGACGAAGCTTTGAAGCAACTAATCGAAGGCGTCTACTCTAAATTAAATCTCGTGAACACGTTCAGTGAGAGCGACGCGGATATTTTGACTATCCTCCATGGTGAACCATTGCAGGGCAGCTTTGTAGGAATGGGAGGCAATAACGAGTTTGCTTTAAATGAAATCAGCCAGTGGCTTGAGGAACGGCATATGAGCCACGTCCCCGTTTCCATGGGTGATGTACAGCGTCGCTATCAGGCGATTCCCTACGGCTGGCGTGAGGTGGACATCGCCGCACTTGTGGCAAGGCTAATCGTCTCACAAAGAATCGAAATCCGCTATGGCGGTGCCGTCGTCGGCAAGGATGACAAGAATCTGGTCCGCTATTTGCGCGTTAGATCTGAGGTCGACAAAGCAAGCGTGAGCCGTCGAATGGCTCCATCAGAAGAAGATATGCGCAAAGCCGTCAAGTTTCTGCGCGACTGGCTCGGTCAACTGAGTATCGCAGAGGACGAGGATGGTTTGCTGCTGTTTGTTAAAGACACGCTGACCGCGAAGAAGCAACGCTATGAAGAGCTCCTTACTGAATACAACCACGACCGCTATCCACAAAAGGAAGTGGTGATAAGCGCCCGTGACCTGATGGTGGAGATTTTCTCACAGAAGAACGATAATGTGGCTCTTTTAAAACGCTTACTTACAAAGCAAGACGACCTGATTAACTGCTCTGAGGATATGGAAGAAGTCGAAACCTTTTTCAAATCACAAAGAGCCATCTTTGATGCGGCGCGGAAACTCCAAAACGACTTGCAAAACGAGCGAGACTACTTTGTTACCGACCCTGATACAGGTGGCAAAATCAGCGAGATTTCCAAAATTCTCGCTATGCCGAAGCCTTACGGACGGATGAAAGACCTCTCCGACCTGATGCAGTCTGGTATTAAGTCAATATGGTGGACACACCGAACAAAGAATATCAAAACAGTCTGACGGATTGCACCTTGGATTTAGCTTGCCTTTTTGTTCGCTTTTTTGAAATACATTGATTGGAATTGTACAGG
>NZ_JALBUF010000026.1 GCF_022606465.1 Sulfoacidibacillus ferrooxidans | reverse complement strand
GGGCACTCTACATCTCACGCAAAAAAGCCATTCTTGATGAGGTGAGTCGAGAAGCGTCTTATCGTGAACGACTTGAAGCAGTTCAAAAACAAGTTGAAGTGGCTCAAAAACAAGGACTTGAACAAGGACTTGAACAAGGGCTTGAGCAAGGTAAAAGGGATATCGCACGTATGTTGCTAAAACTCGGCGATTCAGTGGAGAAAATATCGAAAGCCACTGGTCTTTCCGTTGAAGTAATTGAGCAGATGAAAAACGAATAGATAAAACAAGATTAACACCGTCTACCACTGGGTAGGCGGGTTTTTTACATGAAGATGCTTATGGTAAAAGGGATATCTTCCAATTGAATAGTGTGGTATATTCAAAAATATCTATGATAAGAAGATCGTATTCTAACCTATGCCTATATCCATGATTGCATAAGTATGCATGAGTAATGAAAAGCAGTAGCGTCGCTATTGGACCGGAGTGTTGAATAAACGGTCTTTGTATTTTCTGAATAGTGTTATGCTTATTGAGTTAGGGAGATACATAGGAGGACGTTCCACCATGGTAGATATGACGACGGCGATTGGTCACGTACAGGCAAGCAGCGATTTTTCTGGGACTGTGTTAGTTAAAGAGGACACGATTACTTTGGTAGAACTAAGTTACGGCTATGCTAATCGTGCCGAGCAACTGAGAAATAATTCGCTTACACGGTTTGGTATTGCTTCAGGATGTAAGATCTTTACTGCTGTAGCCATTTGTCAGCTTGTTGAAAGCGGGAAACTGTCCTTTGAATCACGGCTTAAAGATTGCGTTGATGGTCACTTCCCCCATTTCAACGAGGAAGTGACCATTCATCATCTTCTGACGCATACATCAGGTATCCCGGACTACTATGATGAAGAGGTCATGGGTGTGGGCGACTTCGAAGAGTTGTGGCGAGAGAGACCGATGTATCATATAAGAACCCTTAAGGACTTCTTGCCATTGTTTCAAAACAGTGCAATGAAATTCGAACCAGGAGCTCAATTCAGCTACAACAATGCTGGATATATTTTGTTGGGATTAGTTGTTGAGGCAACAAGTCAGCAAAGGTTTACAGACTACGTTCTAGAACACGTATTTAACAAGGCTGACATGAGTAGGTCCGGGTATTTTGAGTTTGACACTCTTCCAGGCAATACAGCACAAGGGTATATAGACTTCTCGGATGGTAGTTGGAAGACAAATATCTATTCACTCCCTGCCAAAGGCGGCTCAGATGGTGGGGCATTTGTAACCGTTCACGACATGGATAAGTTCTGGGATGCCCTCATGAGCCATCAGCTGATAAGTCCCGAGATGACACAGCGCATGCTTACGGGCCACGTTCGAGCAGATGATGAAGATTGCTACGGCTATGGGGTCTGGGTTAAAAAGACACCAAAAGGCATCATGAAATATCACGTTATGGGCTACGATCCCGGCGTGAGTTTCCACTCTGCGTACTATCCTGACAAAGCCATGAAATCGATTGTATGCTCAAACAGGTCCACGGGAGCAGCTGATATTATGAGGTGCATCGAGGGTGAAATTCTATAACTGGCTCCGTTGGGTATCCCTCAGGCACGGGGCTTTTCCCTCTTCACAGTTAAACTTCATTTGTGCATATAAATGCAGTGGGTGCCACGCAGATCTTGTGGGACAATCGGGCCGTTTAACGGAATAGCGATTCACGTAAAAAAAGCGCACTTGCGTCATAAGATTCCCCCGACCGTTTAAAACTAGAGACGATAGTATCAATCGTTATAAAGGTGTGAACCCATGTACAAAAGTAGTCACTACTCACTCAACGATGCCACGTTGAATAAGTTTATCGAACGATTTGTTCCTGACCGTGGAGTTTACTATTTCGATGATGATCAAATTTTTTGCTCTCTCCTTAAAAGGGGAATCACTGTCTACAGCCCACAGGAACTTTTGAGGAGCTTCCCGACCTTTTCTTTGGACTACGGCTCTATATACCATATTTGGGACCTAAGTCTCTCAGACACGGCATTTGTCTCGCGCTTGAACCTTGAGGAATTCACGACGCTAAATCCCGTTCTTCAACGCACGCTTTTGGAATACCAGGTTAAGTGTGGTCGCGGACACGTCTATGATGAGCATTGGTTTAGTGATTTTGAACAGCCAAACAGTAACGTCGTGACTGTAGATTCGAATCGGTATTATTTGCTCACCTTGGAAGACTGGCAACAATTCAGCGTGGAAGATCGAAAACGGTGGATTATAAAATGGCTGAAAAACTGGGATGAAAATACCAGGGTGGAAACCATCCTTGACGAACACGTTGAGGTTAGCGAGCGCGTACCATACAATCTCGTAAAGAAATACGCAGGAACATATGCGGAACAGAGTGGTCCGAATTGTTTTGCAGCCGCGATTGCAATGGTTGTAGGTGGTGAACAATGCCATACACTAATTTCACAGTGGTTACACCAAGAACCCTTCTTTCGTTTGCTTGAGGCACATGTATATTCAAAGGTGACAATGTTGCACGAGATGGACTTCTCCTTAGTCGAACCAGCCGATGTGTTGGTCTGGATTACGGAAAATCACGTGGCTGGACACGCTGCATACGCAGTTACTGGTGATTTAGTGTTCCAGAAACATGGACAGGGTTGGGAAAGTCCGTGGCAGATCCTAATGATTAATGATGTTTGGTACAACGAGTATTTGGACGCCGGAGGCAGTATTTCGATATACCGACGCAACATAGGCATGATGCATGAAAATACAGAGACCGACGCACAACGTTGTTGAACTTTGGGGCAGAAGTGTTTAGCAAGGAATTCGAGTAGTGACTATATTCCGTAATTAAATTGATGTAGAATTTTCTTATAAAAATTGAGGAGAGTGTGTCTATGTTTGCCTTCCTGAATTCACCGTTTGAAAGTTTAAACGCACGCAGGGGGCACTAACCTAGTTGCCCCGCTGTAATATGGGGGTAAAATTTAAATGCTAAGTAATCATCAGTTGTTTTGTGGCGAACTAGTGCGACTATGTGCATTTCGTTCAGAAGATGCTTCTGTAATGGCATCTTGGAGTCACGATGCGGAATATCTCAGGAATGTGGATTCTGATATGGCTGTCCCAACCACTGAAGAGTCATTCCAAAGTTTCGTCGGAAAGAGCTCTAATGGCATCGAATTCCTTTTACGGACAGTAGATAATGATACACTTATTGGCTTTGTTGCTTTGCATGGCATTGAGTGGAATAACCAATGTGGGCTCTTAGCTATCGGTATTGGTGAAGAAAATTTCCGAAGCAAGGGTTACGGAACCGATGCGCTACGACTCATTCTGCGATATGCGTTTTCGGAACTGAATTTGAATCGAGTTGGATTGGATGTCATCAGTTACAACAAACGAGGCATACGTGCTTATGAAAAGGTTGGGTTCAAAGTAGAAGGAGCAATGCGTGAATCGGTGCTTCGAGATGGACATAAATATGACCGAATTATCATGAGTATCCTTCGAAATGAATACTAGTGCGACAACAATAGGAAGCCTGATTATCAGGTTTCCTATTGTTGTGACAGAATTGCTATTGCAGTAATGGGCGCGAAAATTTAGGAGTCATTAGCGCTCGCCTGTTGTATGATTATACGACGGGCAATCCTTTCGGAATCTTGCGCAATTGGGCCGGAATGTTCCATAAGGGGGTACTGCTTGTGAAGCGGTATCAGTTAATGGTAGATACACAACGAGGTCTTTTGATATTTTTACCAGAGATGTTGTCAAGCGGCTTTGCAAAACCCATTTATACTTTGAATTCAACGAGACAGGAGATGTAACACGCCAGAAACGCGACTACAGTGGGGTTGTATTGTCAGGTATTTTGGAGGTGTTGTGAGTTGGAAGCAATGGTTTTAGGGGTGTATCACTTCAGCTCATCCTCAGATCAATATACGACAGAGGATGATGTTTTGACGACAGCACGTCAGCATGAGATTGCTGAAGTTGTCAATCTGTTGACATGCTTTCGACCAACCAAAATCGCCGTTGAACACCTCCAGACTGATCAGGCATGGCTAGACCATGAATTTGCCGAGTACGTGAAAGATGACCGCGCACTACCATCCAATGAAGTGTATCAACTAGGCTTTCGAATCGCGAGACAATTGGGCCACCAAAAGCTTTATGCAGTGGACATCCACAACGAAGAAAGTGACCTCGACATCGGACGTGTGTTTGAGTACGCAGAACGCGATTGCCCGATTCTTTTTCAGCAAATAAACAGTGTCGCGCAGGAATTTGTTGTTGAACTTCAGTCCCGCATTCGGTCCGAGTCTGTCCGCCAAGTCCTGCAATGGATGAATGACCCCGCAATGCTTCGCATCTCACACCAACCATACCTCACGATGACGCAATTGGGTGCTGAAACGAGCCGAATTGGGCTGAGGTGGGTTTCGCGCTGGTACGAACGTAATTTGGTTATTTACTCCAATATCTTGAACTTCACTACAAGTGACGATGATCGTTGGCTCGTTATCTACGGTCAAGGTCATGCTCGGCTGTTAGGTCAGTTCCTGTCGGATAGCCGCGGTGTCAAAATAGTCCCAGTCTCGGAGTATTTGTGAATACGACTACTTCTGTCGTCGCTCACTTTAGTTGGCGGTACTTGCTCAGTTTCGCTGTCATCTACCGGCGGTGAGATTGAGCACTGATGGGCACACGATGAGGACTAACGCAACGTCGGCCAGGATGAGTCTGGCAAGGCACGCTGTGATGACAGACGGCCTATGGCACCCACACTGGACTTGGTGGTAACGGGTGCGAAACTGCCATAGTTCCCTACCGCTGGAATGGTGTATTATTATACGATGGCACACGCTTACGGAACATTGCGCATTCGGAACAGAAGTGCTGCATATCAGCTTGGACATAAAATATTGCCAGAGGGTAGGACAGATAGGTGCCGAATTTGGAGACATCACGGCTGTTGTTACGAAGGTGGACTGAAAGGGACATTTTGCCCATGTCACGTATAAACGCTGACCCAGAGGTAATGCAGTGGATTGGCGATGGGACAACACGAACGGAAGACCAAACTAAAGTTTTCATCGAACGCTGCGAAGAAATGTGGGAGACACAGGGCTTCGGGCTGTTTGCTGTAGAGATTCGTGAAACGGGAGAATTGGCGGGCTTCGTGGGGCTATCAGTACCTACGTTCTTGCCTGAGGTCATGCCTTCTGTTGAAATTGGGTGGCGGCTCGGTCGGTGGTTCTGGGGAAAAGGAATCGCCACGGAAGCTGCAAAAGGGACATTACACTTCGGGTTTGAGAATTGTAATCTGAATGAGATTCTTAGTATTTGCCAGATAGGCAACAGTGCGTCTGAACGTATTATGCAAAAACTTGGGATGTATTTTGAACGTGAAACCATAGATTGGTCATGTGGTCGAAGAGTACGAGTGTATGCAGTCAAACGCCAAAATTTCACTGTTTGACAGAAAGGAGCGTCTGGAGTTCAAACAAACGGGTGCGCAACTTTAATATCGATGTGCTACGGTTAATGTATGATTATTCAGAAGGTCATAGAGAAGGCTATTGAGCAACTGGGCAGTATAGCGGAATACCGTCCTCGAGGTAATTGAAAGCCTAATTCCTGCAGGGTACTATGAGAACAAGGCTCTGGTTCGTTTAGCAGAGAGCTGCGACAGCGTGATTGTACTATTTAAATGAAATTGAAGAAGATAAAACTCAATGATGGGGGAGTCCTCAATGGCGGCTGTGAATCCGGAAGACCTCGAACGTTACGAGATGATCGAGGGTGTAGTATATGATATGTCCCCTTCGCCTTCCGAGGGGCATCAGCGGGCGACCACTGCCATAGGGAGTTTGTTTTTTTCAGCCTTCAAAGGGCAATGCAGAACCTACGTCTCTCCTTTCGATGTTTGGCCGACAGGTGACACCAACGATGCGTATGTTCAACCGGATGTGACTGTGATTTGCAATGCCAACAAGATAACACATGATGGGTGTGTCGGAGCACCTGATCTTGTTGTAGAGGTGTTAAGCCCTTCAACTGCAGGGAAAGACCGTAAAGCAAAACTACGTCTGTATCAACGTTCCGGCGTGCGTGAGTACTGGATTGTTGATCCAGTCATGCGAACTGTGGAAGTGTTCAGTATTGATCAAAATATATTTGGCCCTGCGGAAACCTATGCTGCTGGAGAGGATGAATTTGTTCCCGTCGGAATTAAGGAAGGACTTCGAATTTCACTGGGGGATATTTTTAATTGAGCTTTCTATTGGCCGGAGGCTATGCAAAAATGTGCATCGTCGGTCATCATGTGGTGAAAATCCACCCGTCAAGGACTGCGGGCGCGAACCTACCGTGACGTGGGGCAGCAGTAATGCGGCTTTGCGATAGCTCACGGGACAACGTAGCCGTGCCAGATAGAGTGAATCCGGGCCGGAGCTAGGTTACAGAGTGCATGGTGAACACCAGTGAATCCCATATAAACCGCTTCACGCAAAACAATTGAAACACTATGACAGGATTGAACCAAAAGGTAAGTAGCCAGAATGATGGAATGAACGGTGCGTAACTTGAGTTCATAATAATGGGTGCTGATCTTCAAGAAGGATTTGCTCCTGTCCGTGTATAAATATATACCAAGGTATATTTTGGGTTATATCGCTATCGGGCAGTTTTGCGACAGATTGATTCGGCTTTATCACTCTGATCAAGCTGATTGAGGACATTGTAGAGATTGTAAAGGTGCTATAAAGGGGGTTTTTCCAATGATGAAGAAGTAATCTCGGGAGGATTGATCTTCCCTAGTGTACTGGATGATCAAGGGAGGGTGGATCTCGGTATGAGTCAGAAGGCGCTTCTAGTCATTGATGCACAAGTCGGATTGGTCGAAGTTGTTTTCTCTGGGCGCGAGAAAGCTGCCGTCATTGGAACACTTGTTGGACAGGCGCGTTCCGCGAATGTTCCGGTTCTGTTTGTACAGCATGACAGCGATGAAGGTATCCTTCAAGTTGGGTCTCGCGGATGGCAACTCCACTCAGAGATAGGGTATAGGGAAGGGGACCTCGTGGTGCGAAAGCGTGCCTCGGATGCCTTTTATCAGACGTCATTGGAAGAGGAACTCCGGGAACGCGACGTCACAGAAGTGATCATTGCCGGGTTCCAGACGGAGTTTTGCATCGATACGACTACACGTCGAGCGACAACTCTCGGGTTAGACGTCACGTTAGTGGAGGATGCTCACTCTTCATGTGGCAACGAGTTCCTGACTGGTGAGCAAGTGATTAAGCACCATAATCTCACGCTAAACGGGTTCGGCAACGATGAGTTTTGGATCGACGTGCAGCCGAGTGCTGTAGTGAGCTTCTTAGCTTAATGCACGAATGCCTGGACGTTGGCGATCAATGGAGTGCGCCAACGTCCAGGCTTTAGTCAATTCAGCATCGGTGTAGCGCGAGTCAATAGCTTCATGGGTTCATAGGGATAACATTAGACACAGAGCCCGAACGAATGATCGATCACTTTAGGGTGCGAATGCGACAGAATCCCGCACACAGATGAGTGTATAAACACACGATACGCAGTATATTCACTAACCGCGTTTCTTGATGTTAGCGTAGAAAAAACCGATAATACGAATCCAAAAATTGTCTTAGCATGAGTTTTGCGTCATTTTGTTGGCGGGACCCATTGTATATAAAAATCAAAGACAGGCCATTCTGAGTGGCCTGTCTTCGATGCTTTTGTCTCTCTCTTCATGGCTAGCCAGATTTAGTCGTATCGAATTTTGTAACCTAATCCCTTTGAGCCTCGTCAAAGTATAAGAAGTGTTCCAATCTGCTCCACGAGGTGAATTCAATGTTTTCATATAAAAACCTAGGCATCGGCATTGCTGTTCTTACACTCACGACCATCGGGGTGACTGGTTGCGCGACAAATGGGAGTCAGCAACCAGTCGGTGGACCCACTTCTCCATCAAATCAAACTGTGACTAAAACCACAAACTCAACTATCTCAAACAGCACGAACAATGCTCCAGCCACCGTGACAGCCAACACAACACAGAATACTGTAGGCACCGGGAACTCGACTAACAGCGTGAAGATTTTATCCAATCAACCGAATTCCTCTGCACATCAGTTTCCGAACATCGTCAGCATGGCGATGCAGCACTTTCCGGCTAACGTGCTGAGCCGTCCAGAAGTGCCAACCATTTTAGCTACTCCAACTTCAGGATCGAATCAGTTGTTCTATCGCACGTGGGATACGACTACAGGATCAATATTGAATTACAGTGTGCAGTTTTCGTCGCCTCATAATCAGCTAGCAACGTTTATGGGATCAACTTTTTCTGGGATTTCGGCGGGCGATTCGGTCTGGCTGCCAAACGGGATGCCGAATAACGCAAAGGTAACAACCTCCAGTGTCGATCTCACATCTGGGATTGTAGCCAAAGAGCAAACATTCGTGGCCCCGAAGAACAGTGCGAAAGAAGTATCATCGAACTCTTTAACGTGGAGCGAGGGGCGTTGGAAGATAGAGGTAGCACGTACAGAGAGCACACAAGTGCCGACTGCTGAGGCCGATGCTGTGGCTTCTTTTCTGCACAGTCATTTTATGCCCGTCCCGCAAACCAAAGGGACGATTTACGTAAATGTTTATCCGGGTGAAACAGCTCAAGGACATCTGTCTGGAACAAGTGTCAGTGAAACGATTAAGTGGCAAGAAGGCCAGCACGTGTACGAAATTGACACCTACAGCCACTGTAAGAACCCGATTCGAACAGGGTTAGCGATGGCGATGTCAATGAAACCTTATAGTGCAGGATCTCAAGTTACATTGAGTTCTCGCGGGTCTAATGCTAGTTCTCCTCATGTTACGTTGGAGTCTGTCCAAGTGAATGCGAACAGTCTGACTCTCTATACAACACATGGAACAATGCAAACTGCGTACACGAATCCTCGTATTTCACATGGCGTATTCATGGTCGATTTAGTCAACATGAGTCTCACATCTGGCATATCCGTGGGGAAGACTTATAGCAAGGACGGACTATCCTATGAGTTTGCGGATCATGGGCCGGATCTTACATTGACATGTCATTTTGCGGCCAATCCTCCGAGTGCAGTTCAAACCGGTATAGGTGGGGGAGACATGATTGGTTTCACATTCACGTACAGCAAATGACTCTATAGGGTCACAAAACCGCCATCTGCCGCTAAAGGGCGCGAAACCGCCATAGTCATCGAGGAGCCGGTGTGTATGATTATTCAAGTGCCTGTCGAACGATGTCCTGCAGTTTCGGGCCGTTTTGCGCAGCAAGAGACTTAAGGGATTGGGACTATCTTGAAATATTATAACACTAATTGAAAGACTGATACTTACTAGTCAGATTTTTTATTAGGGTTTAGACTTTCGTATGGAGGTGAATCAGGAATGCGTTATCGTATGGGCATTCTGAACGGTGATGGAATTGGTCCCGAAATCGTATCATCTACCGTGACAGTGCTATCAGAAGCTGCAAAGCATGTACCGCAAGTGGAGTTTGAATGGGTTAATCTCTCAATGGGATGCTATCCATCAATACGGAGAAGCAATACCAAAAGAAACTAAGCAGAAGTTGGATGAGTGTCATGGGTGGATTATGGGACCACATGATTCAGCATCTTATCCAGAAAGCGAAAAGCAAAAACGCAACCCAAGCGGTGAACTACGCCATCACTTTGATTTATACGCCAATATCAGACCATCGAAAACATATGCTGGATTATGGAGTGTTGTTCCAAAGGCTGATTTGATCATTGTCCGTGAAAATACGGAAGGTTTTTATCCTGATCGGAATATGTACATTGGCAGTGGAGAATGGATGCCGACACCTGATGTCGCACTGTCGGTAGGAGTATTTACAAAGAAGACTGCAGAGCGCGTAGCCCATTCTGCGTTCCAGTTGGCGATGGCACGAAAAAAACATGTCACGATTGTACATAAAGCAAACGTCATCAAACTCGGTACTGGTTTATTTTTAAATACGTGCCGTGCAGTAGCAGAGGAGTATCCAGAAGTACAGGTCGATGATTATCATATCGACGCCATGACTGCACATCTCGTCAGACGCGCATCGAATTTTGATATCATTGTGACGACAAACATGTTTGGAGATATCCTCTCTGATTTAGCAGGCGAATTGGTCGGAAGCCTTGGGTTATCGCCATCTTTAAATGTTGGTCACGATAAAGCTATGGCGCAAGCTGCACATGGAGCTGCACCAGACATCGAGGGAAAAGGTATTGCGAACCCAACAGGAGAGATGCTTTCAGCAGTTATGTTACTGGATTGGTTGTCAGTGAAACACGATGACTCGCATCTAGAACGGATAGGGCGACTTGTTGAAACAGCGATATTTGCAACTATAGAGTCAAAGGAAACAACCCCAGATTTGGGTGGTAGTTCGACGTGTACTGAGTTTACCGATGCCGTCATCAAAAAGCTCGGTGATTGTGCAAAGTAAACCGAATGGTTCTAGGATAATGATGTATATTTTGGGCGTATCTTCGGGTGCATAAACGATGTAAGCTTTAGTCGTTGAGCTTTGCATGAATATGCAGTATGGTCGTGACAGCCTTGCGTCGCAATCGGACAGCAGTGTGTTCAACAAGGGATTGCGGATGCAATAGTGTGTCTAGTTCTTTAGCGATTCAAGGAGGCATTCATTTGATCGGGAAAGCAGTTGTTATTGGATTTTCACCAGAACTAAGTACACAAAGCCCGTGTGTTGGTCAATTTGATCTGGGTAAGAAAGCCCGTGAAGAATTGAAATTGGACATTCATGATTTCGTCGGAAGTCTCAGTGGTCCCGAAGTCGCATTCCTCTTTGAAAAAGGATTTGACTATCCAGACCGCTCGACTCAATATCTCAATGATGTCCTACGGTTCAATGACGAACGCTTCAATCAAAGCAAATAAATCCAACGGAGCACCATTAAGTAGTAGAAGTGCATGGATTTAAAAAACCATGCACTTCTATACGTTTACTGCGGATTACGCGGCAAATTGATAAGCCTCGTAGTTTTAATATACGGTAAATGCCTTGAATGTGGTACTCTCTTTCTTCGAATTCCACCAATTCCTCGTCGTTTTTGATGAGTTCCAAACCCGTATTCCACAACCAATTTTCTGGTTGGAAACTCGTATCTTCTTGCCCTAACATGAGAGCCGCCTAATGAGATAGATTTAAAAACAATAATTGCTGACCTTGCTAACCGTCGAGTCGAAACTTCATGCGATAGGCAGGCGTTACAGGTTTCTGTGGGGTCCCGTATATCTTATACGATCGACCGCCACGCGTTTGTATGGTGTTTTCAAGAGTCATGGCTTTTCTCCCATCCTTCTTCAAACCATTGTATGACGGTGTTCCATATTTTATACCGACTGAAAATAAATTTAATAAGAGTGTTTTTAGAAGGAGTGCAAATGGATGGTGCAATATATTTGTCTAAAAATTTTAGTACAATAATACTTGTACATCCGCTCCTAAAAATGGTAGGGTGGAATTAACTTGGAGGTGCCGAGTTTGGCTGAACAGAAATTTGATTCCTACTTGAAGGATGCCAGGCTGAGAAAGGGACTGTCCCAAGAAGAGCTCGCACGTCAGGCGAATGTCAGCAAAGAAACCATTCGAAACATCGAAAAGGGATTGTCCATCCCAAATGTCTTATTGGCAATCGGATTGGGTGCGCTTCTGGGCGTGGCGGTCACTGAACTTTTTATGGAAAGGGGATAATGCTGATAAACACGGAATTGAAGATTATCGGTGCGGTTCTAGCGATTGCAAGTGCAGTCGGGGTTATTAAGAAGCAGCGCAAGGTCATCGCACAAAACTTAAAGTAACAGCTACATAAAATAGAATAGCAGGGTGATGAAGTGCCTGGAGGAAATCCGCAAGATAGCGGTCAGGGACAGCCTTTTACAAATGAATTGAATGTTGGAAGCATTAATATTGTTCTGGAGCACAGCAAAGGCGAAGGCGATACAGAGCAACAGCCTGCAAATGACTGTAAGATTAAGGA
Organism: Sulfoacidibacillus ferrooxidans; assembly: GCF_022606465.1. Classification (NCBI taxonomy): domain Bacteria; kingdom Bacillati; phylum Bacillota; class Bacilli; order Caryophanales; family Alicyclobacillaceae; genus Sulfoacidibacillus; species Sulfoacidibacillus ferrooxidans. Next base: position 7,503 of record NZ_JALBUF010000026.1, on the reverse strand, counting down.
ACTGTCAGAATCAAATGGATTGAAACCAGAAAGCATGAACATTGTTCTGGACCTCTTTAAAAACGAATATGATGCAGAGCATGAACGTGCCAGCACCTTTGAAGGCAGGTCTGGAATATTAATCACGCTTGCAGGTGCAATATTAGCTTTTGAAGCCCAGAATTTCATCGTTCCTAAAAAGGGGAGCGTTGCATCAGCCGGTTTGTTGGTTGCATTTGAAATCATTTCGCTGGCTTTACTTGTGGCGAGTATGATCGCGTTAATTAAAGTGGTATCTACACGAACTTTTTATCGAGTGGATTTTGAGTCCTTTCGTACCGGCGGAGCGTATTATGACGACTTCACTACGGTCATAGGAACGCTGATTGTGACATACAGCGATTCCATTAAGAAAACTGAACGGGTAATCGAGACTCGTTCACGGTGGTTTTCCACGGGTCTCTGGTTACTCGTAGCAGGTCTAATCTGTGTAACTGTTTCTAGAGTAATGTCACTATACATCGGGGGGTGAGCCTGTGGTAAAGTCCTATGAAAATGCAAAGCAGCAGTTTTTAAACAGCACGAGAAAACCGATACCAGCAAGTTCCAATCCCAATAACCAATTCCAATCGGCAGGTCTTCGCCAAATTGAAAAGAGCTTGAATGCCGACCGCTTACGTCCGGTCACAGACAGTCAGACTGATAGGCGGGATAAAAAGTGAGCGATCAGAAGAAATCCTACGATCAAGCGAAGAGTCAATTTTTGGGCTCACAACAAAAACCTGCATCACAAGCTTCATCCAAAGCACCAAATTTTAAATCCGCTGGTTTAAGAGCCATCAATGAAAACGACCAATCGGCGTTACGTAGTATCCAAGCCGGTCGTGAAAAACCGAACAAGAAGAAAGGCAATGAATGACCACCTTCGGGTGGTCTTTTCTCCGGAATGGGCATTGGAACAGGTGTCAAAGTAGGTTTTAATACCTGTTCCAATTGCGATGTATCCAGATTGGTTTTACTTTTTCGTTTCCAGCCGGTATGTGTCCAATTCGTAGATACTATGGACAATGCTTTCAATGACTTCAACGCCTGATTTAATCGTTATCTGTTGTGGTTCCTTTATTTCATGAGCTGCATAATTACCCAGTTCTCGAATTTGATGCAGGACACTAGCTTGTTTCTTTACCAGAAATCCACCTTCAACGAGTCCGTTGATTTTTCCTTCTAGGTTTTCGGAACAGACGTAATTTCCATCTTTCATAACCGGTTCATCCGAATTCTTTTTATATATAATTCCCTTTTTCACCTTTAAGTCTAGGCAAATGGCTTCTACTATCGCCCGTAGACCAATGGCGGACAACAGAAGCGATTTGTCATTGTATGCATCGACAACTTGTCCGTACAGTTTAGATAGGAATGAGGGCATAGATGTGAAGGATTTCGCTTCTATCGTCCAATAATGACTACTTTTTCTTTCTGGCTCTGGGGGATAGACGGATAAATCCTTGAAATAATCCCCCTCTTCGTTAATCATAGTGTTGTCGCAATAAATCGAAGCGAAGTGAACATTGTCACAGCCTCGACATTGAACGATATAGTACTCTCCATACCAATCATATCCATACTCTGGATCAAAATCCCTAACTTCGTGCTTTAAAACGATTTCGTGGTTCTGTTTGCGTTTGCATGTCGCACAATAAATATTTTCACGTAATGGATCCATGTGACACCTCTCTTATTTCAATCGTGCATGACCGTTGCTTGTATAATTATAGTCATAAAACGCTCTTATCGGGCGTTGAGTTGGTTTTGTAATACGGCTAGGCAATCGGTGCAGATTTGAACGTCATCATATTAGTTTTCGATGTATTCCGCCAGAGCAACCTCATCTTCGTTAAAATCGAAATCCGCCGACATTTTAACGAAAAAATACGCTAATACAATTATTGGAACCAAGATGCCGGTTTTCTTTAAACAGTAGCGATTGACTTAGAGTGGGTCTCGAAAAAGAATGAGAGGCCCGCTATTTTTATGCCAATCTAGCAATAAAACTACTTGCGCATAAGGGTAACGAATGTGCAAGAAGACCCTCCTTTTCTTATGCGCTATTTATACATTATTTTTGCATAAATAGCGCATAAGAACCTAACTGAGTCTGTATCCTGTGTGTGCATGCTATGCCGTAATAGGTGCAAGAAAAAAGACAAACTCCTCGTTCCTTTTTGGCACATGATGTGATGACCGTTTATGATCATCGTGAAAAACCATGTCGCTTGGCATTCGTCCGCCCCTTTTTTCAAACGGGTGCGTCTATGACCAAGCGTCTATAGAGAAACTTCTTGCGAAAATCTGCACGTCTATTTTGCAATCCACTTTGAACATAGAACCCCATACTACTCATCCTTCATCTTCATAGATGACTTCTGTAAACTCTATCAGAATACAAAACAGATAGCGTTATTTTCGTGTATTCTTGAGTAGACACAGACTTAGTGAGGGATCTTTTCATGAAACGTTGGATAGGTAGGCAAGCAGATATCGAACTTGCTCAACACATCGCACATACCCATCAACTCCACCCACTCATTGCGCGCATTGTAGCAGCGCGTGGTTATGACGTAGCATCGACACAAGCGTTTCTATCTCCATCACGCGCACAACTTCATGACCCCTTTCTCATGCACGACATGCACAAGGCAGTAGCGCGTATACAGGATGCGATTGTGCGCAAGGAAACCGTGATGATCTTTGGTGACTACGACGTCGATGGCGTTTCATCGGTCACGATTCTCGTCAAAGCCTTGCGTAAACTGGGCGTAGATCCCCTTTGGCGCGTGCCGGATCGATTTTGCGAAGGCTACGGGATTCGTCCGCAAGCGGTCATCGACGCGAAGGAGCAAGGTGTCCATCTCATCATCACTGCGGACAATGGAATCGCCGCACTCGAAGCGGCAGATCTTGCGCGTACAAGTGGGATCGATCTCATCGTGACGGATCATCACCATATTGGCCATCAACTGCCTGACGCCTATGCACTTGTCCATCCAGCGCTCGGCGATTACCCGTTTTCTGAGTTATGCGGGGCAGGTGTGGCGTTCAAGCTTGCGCAAGCGTTACTCGGTGTTTTCCCGGAAGAATTAATGGAGTTAGTGGCACTCGCTACGATTGCCGATCAAGTCCCACTGATTGGCGAGAATCGTATCTTCGTTAAAGAAGGCTTGCGTCAGATCAATCGGTCTCCAAGCGTAGGCATCCATGCACTAGCTGATGTGGCTAACAGCAAGCAAGGTGTAACGTCAACACACGTGGCGTTCCAGTTGGCTCCTCGCATCAATGCCATCGGTCGTCTGGCTCATGCCAAGCGTGCGGTTGAACTGCTTCTTGCAGATGATCCAATAGAAGCAGAACGTCTAGCGCTTGAAGCTCACGCACTCAATCACAAGCGACAAGTCATTCAAGAGCACATCTACATGTCAGCGCTAGCTCAGATCGAAGAACACGCTTGGACAGATCAAACACTCGTTGTCGCAGGTGAATCGTGGCATGAAGGAGTCATTGGGATCGTCGCAGGGAAACTCACGCAAAACCTGTACAAGCCTACGCTGTGCCTGTCGATCAAAGATGGCGTCGCTAAAGGATCAGGACGGAGTGTACCTGGTGTGGATCTCTATGCGTTGTTGCAGGCGGTACAAGCAAAAACAAGTGTGTTCACGGCGTTTGGTGGCCACGCAGCGGCGGCAGGATTCTCCTTACCTGCAGATCGAATTAACGACTTACGGAGTGCATGGGCAACGGTCGCACAGGGTATCGAGTGGGAACCACCGCATATCGATGTGGATGCACCGCTACACGTGCATGAATTGACACCGCAGTTCATCGCCGATCTGAAACGACTTGAACCGTTTGGCCAAGCGAATTCAGAGCCTATTTTCTTTTTGCGCGATGTACACATTGGAGATGTACAGACGATGGGCGCCAAACAGCAACAACTACGCGCACGCGTGAAAGAAGGAACGGGACGTAGCTATTCGCTCGTCGCGTTTGGAGAAGGGGAACGGATTGCACAATGGCTAGAACGAACCCAGCGTCATGTGCTTGTCCATGTGGAGGAGAACCGCTATCGAGACATGGTACAGATTCAGATGCGATGGGTGGAGGCGAAATGAGCAAACAACGTTGGCATTATTGCTGGAACTGTCGATGCATGTTGCTAAGCGAAACATGCGGTGGGGAAGGTCATGCTCATCACTTTTGCAAATCATGTCCAAAAAGGACACAAAAATGCTTGGAAGAAATGGTCACTCTGTCCATATCTCCTCAATAGATCATTCAAGCGCCTTAGCAATTCGCTTGGCTACAGGGAGCTGGGGGTTCGTTTCCCGTTGACAATGTCACTCAGTGTTTGATAGGTGATCCCCACTCGATCAGCTAACCAGGTTTGTTTGATTCCTCTTTTTTGAAGGACCTCACGCAATCGATTGGATTCTGCCATATTCATTTTCCCTTTCCTTATAACCTATCCATTTGACGATTGCTTCAAACGGACATGAAACAACATGTCGATTGATACCTAGAGACAAGCCATCCTCCCATAGAACAAAAGAAAATCATCTATAAATGGCTCTTCTTCATGCGTAAAAAGAACCATTCAAAGTGTCTTTATAGAGTAGAACCATCCATGGCTTGTATAAAGAACATATGTTCGATATAATGTTTTCAACTCCAAGGAAAACTGGAGGCGAGGCGCTTATGAATCATGTGAACTCTTTGAAATACGAAGAAGCAAGAAGTATTCGTTGGTGTGTGTAAGTCATTCGACATGCAGCTGTTCGCGCAAGAATTATAAAAGCTAGACAAACACGAGAAGTACTTTTGAGCCAAACGCACTCCTCTGCTGAAGAAGACCCTTTGGCTGCCGTTCCATGCCCAACTTCATCTCATTTATTTACGCAAGTCGAAATGGATATGCTCCTTCACCAACTTCCGCTTTTCGAGTCCATCATTTTGTATGAAATGTATGAGCATGGATATACCCAACAAGAAATAGCCGCTCATCTATAGCTGACACAACAGCAAGTGAGCCGCCTACATCAACGCGCATTGCACACCCTGCGAACCATGTGGTGGAATGCATGAATGTGCGGATCAAAGATGTGCTCGCACGCGCAAAGGCTGGAGATGCCAAAGCCATGGAAGACATCCTTTTGCGTTTTGACCGACTCATTCGCAAGGTATCGATGAGTCATGGCGTAGTCGATGAAGAGATTGCACAAGAAGTGCGGGAAGAGTTAGTGAGAAAGGTGCGCAGGCGAATCGAAAAAACCGAACCACACGCAAAAGAGAAGCCAGCGCCTTAACTGTGTGCCTGGCTTTATGTGCGAATCAAGGAGGGGATGGCATGGAGATGACTCTTTTTTCTCAAGCTTCGCTGCATACTTTGGCGGGGACGAGTCTTGCTGTTCTTGTGATCGTCCAAGCGATCAAGGAGCTACCTTTCATTCGACAGATTCCTACGCAACCACTCGCGCTGCTTGTAGGGATGATCCTCCTATTGATGCTTACTCCCCCAATCCCTCCTACACCGATTAAATGGGCGACAGATCTTCTCAACGGCTTGCTCTCTGGCTTTGTTGCCATTGGCGGATGGCACGTGCTGGTTGCGAAGAAAACGGAGAAAAAATAAAAAATCCACACAGAGTGCGTAAAAAGCCAAGGTCAAAGTGTCTTTATAAGGTGAGGTGAACAAGAATAATTTGTATTCAGTAATCGATGTATTGGTGAAAACATATCCAGACGTCTGCAATAATGATCGCTGTCAGAGACGTCGCACCAGACCAACGCTATGAATATGAACGAGCAAAGGAGGAATCTAGCATAAAGACCTATACCCCAGAACAAGAAGTAGCTTGGATTCGCAAGATTATTCGTTGCGAAATGCTCAATGAACGCAAGCGCTATCAACGCTGGAATCGAGAAGTACTGATTCTTAACGCTCCTATTGATCCCAATCACGATGAAGAATGGATAGAACAAGTTTCAGAGAGCAGTTGATTGAGCCTAGAAGAGCATGCAGAGCTGACTTTACTGCTAGAACTACTCCTTGCGCGGGAACGACAAGTTTTAATTGGGCTATATTTTGTTGATCAATCTCAACGTGAAGTTGGGGAGCGATTAGGAATGAGTCAAATGATGGTCAGCAAAATTCATCGTCAGGCTATTGGACATATGAAGGAGATGTTGTCCGATGAAATGTACGGTGGAAACGGTTCATCACTTGTTACATGAGGCGCATGAAGGGAGAAGTGATGCAGCGATTCAACTATGTGATTGTTTTACAGACGAGATGAGAAAGTTGTCTAAGATGTTGCCTGAAAAAGCTCGCCAGGATGGAGAACAGAGAGCATGTTTACGCTTGATTTTAGAGTCCACGAAAAAAATTTATGAATGAGGTTTTCAAAAGTGCAAGTCGGATTGTTGTAAAGAGTAGAGGGACAAAACCAAGGATGTATCCCTTATCTGATTTACACTGACCAGTGTAAATCAAGAATGCGAAGGAGGTAAATAAAACATCAACATGGCACATGCATAATGTCATTAAACGATCTTCAATCTACGTAAGGTTGATCAGTACATTTGAAAGGAGTCGGATGGTATGTATTATGGAAGTGACAGCAATACGGGAGAGGCTTTTTACAATAGTTCTACTGCACGTGCACCACTTGATTTTTACATTGGGGAACTCGGTTTTGGAACTTCTTCCAATCAATCAGCATGTGGTGGTGAAGCCGCTTTTAACACTCAAGCTGCAGAAACTGTAGCCCAGAAGGGAAATCCGGTTCCAGTCTGGGGCTACTGGTTCCTGATGGGACCAAAAGCCGATCCGAATTATAATGGAACAACCACCCAAGCATATGATTGGGGAGTAGCTCAAGGCAAGGCCGCGGCCAAATCGTGGGAGAGCAATTTAAATGTGTATGGGTACACCATATTTGCAGACGTGGAGACGTATGTTCCATCAGGGTGTACCGCTCCTACAAACATGGGTTGGCTCACCGCCCAAACTTCGACAGATTATAGTTTGAATCAAGAAGTTTGGAAAGGCTATTGTGTCGGGGTTTCCGCCGTTAGTACGGAGTTTATCGCCGGGGTGTATTGCTCTCCTGGGAATTGGAGTACTCTCATGAATAATATGTCGCTCACAAATGTTCCAATTTGGACATCCGAAAGTGACATCGTCTCGAATTCTTGTCCAACGAGTATGTCGGGCGCAGAGGGGTTTGGAGGCGGAGTATTGTACTTCTGGCAATTTAGCAGCTTAGTTGACGGCGATTACGATGTAGCCATCAACTATCCGGGATAAGTACGTGAGATCACCCGCTGCCCATTTTTGCTGTGGGTTGCTGTTAGGCTATAGGGGTGGACACAACGAATCGAGAGTGTGAAAATAAGTAAATCGATTCGAGGTGTTCATGGTGACAAAGACAAATAGATACAGCACGGAATTTAAATTGAATACGGTGAAAA
>NZ_JALBUF010000025.1 GCF_022606465.1 Sulfoacidibacillus ferrooxidans | reverse complement strand
CGAATTTGATCAAATAGTGTACACTGATGGAAGGAATGATATACGGAGATTGCGACTCTACAAAATTTCCCTTTTGAACAAAAGTGATCATACCATTTTTATAGACGAGTCTACTACACCCATACTTTTTGCCGTGAGTTTTGTAAAAGAGCAGACGTGATCGCACAACGCTATGCACTCGCGTATGGGATTGACATCGTTGCGTATCCAGAGTACCTAGATGACCAACGAACGATCACGGATCTGATCGGAAGTGTACACATGCCAGTAAGACATTATGGTCGAGTGGACCCCATCACACCTGTGATTGTAGGTTGTGTCGATCATGCGCCCACACGGAAACTCTTGCACGAACAAGTGCACACACTTCATGATGCGGTGTACATCGACAGTGGCAACGGTGGCGTGACGGTTCCTGATGATCCAGAGCACATCAACCGGTATCAGCTGGCGAAGATCAAAGCGACCGGCTGGAATGGGCAAGTGGTTGAGCAGATGAAAAACGAATAGATAAAACAAGATTAACACCGTCTACCACTCGGTAGGCGATATTTATACATGAAAATGCTCATGGGAAAAGGTATATCTTCCAATTAAATAGTATGGTATATTTAAAAATATCTATCATCAGAAGATTGTATTCTAACCTATAAGTACATCCGTTATTGCATAAGTATGCATGGTGATGAAAAGCAGTAGTGTCGCTATTGAAGCAGTTATTCGGAGAATGAGTTACATTGTGGGACTTATATTGACATCGCATATTCGAGACTTCAATGTAAACGACATTGAGGATGTAGTCGTCCTGATGCGAGAATTGGGATATCCAACATCTGTGGAAGTGATGCTAAATCGAATGCAGATTTTGGAGTCGTTGCCCGATTACCATACCTTCATTGCGGACTTGGATGGACGAGCGATTGGCTTGGTTGGTGTATGTAAGCGTGTACTGTATGAAAGTGACGATACGCCTATTCAAATTGTTGCGTTGGTAACCCATTCGCAGTATAGAGGCATGGGAATCGGAAAGTCACTCGTTCAGACAGCGGAGAGATGGGCTTTGGAGGCAGGCGCTCCAAAAATTTTTTTGACGAGCGGGATGAGACCAGAACGTTCTGATGCTCACGAGTTCTATAAAAATCTCGGTTATGATATCACGGGATACAGGTTCGTCAAGAAGCTTTCATAGTGTTCTGATTTCCTGCGTGAAAGGGCGCGAAACTGCAATAGTCCCTACCTCTGGAATGGTCTATTATTATGCAGAGAGCTAGCACGGTAGTTTTTGGGCATTCGGGCCGAAGCGTCCAATACCATTTATCCAGTTATAAGTGAAAGACCATAAGGAGTTGATAAATTGGAGATTAGACCGATCGAGTTATTGGGACAAAGAGTTAAAATTCTTCCTATGGAAACTAAGCACACCGAAGAACTGTTTGCGGCGGGTAGTAGTCTCGATATATGGACGTATATGCCAATGGTGGTGCAAACGTTCGGCGATATGGAACGACTTGTAAACGACGCATTAAAAGAACGAGAACAAGGGACTCAGTTTCCGTTCGTAATTTTTGATAAGGACGCCAGCAAGCTTGTTGGAAGCACTCGCTTTCTGGATATATCCGCCACGAATAGAAGCCTCGAAATAGGCTGGACGTGGCTGTCTCCAAGCGTTTGGAGAACAAAAGTGAATACAGAATGTAAATATCTGTTGTTCAAACACTGCTTTGAAACACTTGGCACAATCCGTGTTCAGCTAAAAACAGATTCTCGTAATCTTCGTTCACAAAAGGCTATTGAAAGGCTAGGTGGCGTCAAGGAAGGAGTCATTCGTAATCATCGGATTTTAAGCGATGGTTACCGTAGGCATTCTGTTTACTATAGCGTAATCGACGAAGAGTGGTTAGGGGTCAAAGAAAAACTGGAAGGTTTCTTGAACGAATGAAGTCACACCACCCGAGTTAAACGTCACAAAGATGGGACCTGTGCCATATAGGGCATGCCCTCATTATTGCGCACAAGGGCGTGAAGCTGCGAGAGTCCCTATCGCTCGACTGGTGTATTATCACACGAAGCGCAAGCACTGTAGGTCTTACGCATTCGGGGGCGAAAATTCGGTAGCCGTCACTCCAGCACTTGTGTATGATTATGCAAGGATATCTGGGTCAGCGATCTTGAGAATAAGGGCCGCATAATTCAAGAAGAAGATGCCTTCATTCCAATTGTTAATACCTCATTTATAAAGTCATTATCGATTCCTATACTGAGTTCAAAGTCGTTTCTTATTCGGGGGTGCCGAGATGCCGATTAATTTCAATGATGAACGGAACAAGTTCACCTATACTGGCAGAACTGCTGATGAATCCTGGACTAAAGCCATTTTATCCCTTGATAATCCCAACGGTCTTCGTGTTGCCGATGTTGGATGTGGAGGTGGAATTTATTCAAGGGCTTGGCTTGCATTAGGGGCAAGAGAAGTCGTAGGTGTTGACAGCTCACCAAACATGATTTCGGCAGCTGCAGAAAATTGTTCTGATTTATCAAGTGTTTCGTTTCAAGTCGGTGATGCGACAAGCACGGGGCTAACTGAGAGTTCAGTCGATGTTGTGTTTCAACGAGCCTTGATTCATCATCTGACAGATATTCGTCCTTGTCTAGAGGAGGCAATACGAATCCTAAAGCCAGGAGGAAAGGTGATTATTCAAGACCGCACTCCCGATGATATTGCGTTACCAGGTTCATCTGAGCATATTCGGGGATACTTCTTCGAATGCTTTCCACGACTTTTAAAGATCGAGTCTGGTCGTCGTAGAACAGATGAAGCCGTTCTGAGTGAACTACCTACCGTTGGATTCGAACATGCTGAGTCGATGACTGTATGGGAAACTAGAAAAGTCTATCCATCCAAGGATGAACTCTTTGAAGACATTCGACAACGAAAAGGGAGATCAATTTTACACGAACTTAGCGGTAGTGAAATTGAATCGCTGATTACATTGATCGATGAGCGGGTATACGCTTCTGGTGAAATTGTAGAGAAGGACCAATGGACTATTTGGCATGCAACAAAACCAAGATGATTTCCTATTGATTTTCTTGCATTAGTCATAATGCACGACACCGGCCCCGTTTCGTAAAACCGTAGGTTGCGTTGGCCATACTGTAAATGGGTAGCCAATGCAGAGCTACCATACAAAAGGAGCCGATAGTAAGCAGGATAACACTCAATTCGTAGGCTTAGACGTCTTGTAAGACACCATCACTGTTACTGTGGCAGATGAATCGTAGTTAACTAAGATTCGTTGATATGTTTGTTTATGGCATGACAAACCTACATGTTTTGTTGCCAGCCACAACCTGCTTTTTTATCCTGCCATCAACAGCTGTGAATTAGCTTTCTTTTATCCCAGAGCTAAGGAGTTCTTGTAGCGTTTCGCGGTTGATGATGAGATCGGCGAGTGTATAGTGATCGAGTTCGGCGAGATATGCTTGCAAAGCTTTGGCTAAGATGTTTTTTAGACGGCATGCTGGATTGAGGATGCAAAATCCATTTTCCTCATCAAAACATTCTACGATATTCCAATTTTCCTCTGTTTGTCGCACCACCCATCCTACGTTAATATCTTCCGGACGAATCGCTAGTCGTATACCACCATGACGGCCGCGGACTGTTTCTAGCAAACCCAGATTGCCTAGTTTATGCACAATTTTAACGAGATGATGATTGGATATCCCGTATACAGTGGCTATCTCTTGGATATTGGCTAAGCGATTGTCTGATTGCGTGGCCACATAGAGTAACACTCTCAATGAATAGTCTGTAAATCGTGTGAGATTCAAGCAAAGTCCCCTTTTCATCTGTTGAAATCATCAACGTATGTTCATCTTATATAAAGATGTATTTTAAATATATCTTTTATCGAATGAGTGGATTATAATCATGAACGAAGTGATTGTTTAGACTATGAGGAGGTCTCTCTATGCTTTCGCAAGCAACAAAAGACATCATTACATCGACTGTACCAGTTCTCGAAATTTACGGAGAGCGCATTACCACTCGTTTTTATGAACGTTTATTCCAGAATGAACCTTCTATGCTTGATATATTTAACCAAACGAATCAGCGCAAAGGGCAGCAGCAAACGGCACTTGCACAGGCGGTGTATGCAGCCGCATTGCATATTGAACATATTGAAGATATCTTACCAGTTGTGAAGCAGATTGGACATAAACATCGCGGTCTAGGTGTTACACCCGAGCACTATCCGATTATTGGTGAAAACCTCTTGGGTGCCATGAAAGAAGTGTTGGGTGATGGTGCGACAGATGAGATTATTGGAGCATGGGCACAAGCTTATGGTGTGATTGCTGATGCTTTTATTGGTGTGGAACAAGATATGTACGCACAAGTTGCTACGCAAACAGGCGGATGGGAAGGATTTCGCCCATTTATCGTCGTGAAAAAAGTTCAGGAAAGTGATGTCATTACCTCATTTTATATAGAGCCGGAAGATGGAGGTACGGTTGCCGTGTATGAACCTGGCCAATATCTCACGTTAAAGATCGATATTCCTGGTTTAGCGCATACACAACGACGCCAGTATAGTTTATCAGATGAACCAGGTAAACCCTATTATCGAATAAGTGTAAAACGCGAAGATGCCCATGATGGATGGCCCGAAGGGATTGTTTCTACGTATCTTCATCATCATGTGCAAGTGGGGGACACCTTGCACGTGGCCGCACCTGCAGGTGATTTTACTCTAGATGTGACAACTCATCATCCGATTGTCTTTTTAAGCGGCGGAGTGGGTATGACCCCTCTTCTTAGTATGGTGCATTCCTTGTTAACCTATGATCCACAGCATGAAGTGACCTATGTGCACGCTGCCATTCACGGAGGTGTACATGCCTTCCAAACGGAAATGGAGGAGTTAGCAATCGCTCATCCGTCACTCCAGTACTACATTGTGTATGAAAAACCACACGAAGAGGATAAACAACGCGCTCATTTTGCTCAAGCAGGGTATATTGATCTCGCACTCCTAGATGCACGTGTACCTCGCGATGCTGAGTTCTATGTCTGTGGTCCCAAACCCTTTATGAAGTCGATGGTTACTTCATTACAGCAGTTAAATGTATCATCAGATCATATTCACTATGAATTTTTCGGTCCACAAGGCAGTCTAGAGTAGGTAGAGTCATCGAGTAGATGGGGGCTAGGCACTCCCATCTACTCGATGGAAGATGCTCATTGGGAAAGGTATATCTTTCAATTGAATAGTGTGGTATATTCAAAAATATCTATGATCAGAAGATCGTATTCTAACCTATAAGTACATCCATTATTGCTTACGTATTCATGAGTAATGAAAAGCAGTAGCGTCGCTATTGGACAGAAGTGTTTAGCAAAGAATTCGAGTAGTGACTATATTCCGTAATTAAATTGATGTAGAATTTTCTTATAAAAATTGAGGAGAGTGTGTCTATGTTTGCCTTCCTGAATTCACCGTTTGAAAGTTTAAACGCACGCAGGGGGCACTAACCTAGTTGCCCCGCTGCAATATGGGGGTAAAATTTAAATGCTAAGTAATCATCAGTTGTTTTGTGGCGAACTAGTGCGACTATGTGCATTTCGTTCAGAAGATGCTTCTGTAATGGCATCTTGGAGTCACGATGCGGAATATCTCAGGAATGTGGATTCTGATATGGCTGTCCCAACCACTGAAGCATTCCAAAGTTTCGTCGGAAAGAGCTCTAATGGCATCGAATTCCTTTTACGGACAGTAGATAATGATACACTTATTGGCTTTGTTGCTTTGCATGGCATTGAGTGGAATAACCAATGTGGGCTCTTAGCTATCGGTATTGGTGAAGAAAATTTCCGAAGCAAGGGTTACGGAACCGATGCGCTACGACTCATTCTGCGATATGCGTTTTCGGAACTGAATTTGAATCGAGTTGGATTGGATGTCATCAGTTACAACAAACGAGGCATACGTGCTTATGAAAAGGTTGGGTTCAAAGTAGAAGGAGCAATGCGTGAATCGGTGCTTCGAGATGGACATAAATATGACCGAATTATCATGAGTATCTTTCGAAATGAATACTAGTGCGACAACAATAGGAAGCCTGATTATCAGGTTTCCTATTGTTGTGACAGAATTGCTATTGCAGTAATGGGTTGCGACTTGAAAGTCGTCGGTAATCATGCGGTGCAAATCCGCCCGTCCAGGACTGCGGACGCGAACCTACCGTGACGTGGGACAGTGGTAACGCGGTCTTGCGATAGCTCACGGAACAATGTAGCCGCGCCAGATAGGGTGAATTCTGGCCGGAGCTAGGTTGAGAAGTGCATGGTGAACACCAGTGAACCCCATATAAACCGCGTCACGCAAGACAAGCGAAACACCATGATACGCTTGTGCCAAAAGGCAAGTAGCCGGAATCGTCACTCCCGTTTTGGCGATTCGCAGTTCCATGGGCTATCGCGGGACTCGGGGCACCTAAACACTTCAGAGATGGGTTGTCGACGGAACAAGGCAAGCCCCATGGGGTCTGTCCAATTGTGGACAGTAAGCGGAACGCGAGTGACGCTGAATACCCTAGGGGGTAGAGGAACGGGCAAAAAGCGAAGGCTGCCTTGTAATGAGACAGATAGGGGGCGGCAAAAATGCCGGGATACCCCCAACGCGAAAGCGTGCAGACTTGCCCAAGGTCATCCAGCCGGAAATCCTGCAGCAAGAGACGAAAGGAGTGGTCTGTTATGAACCGAATAGCCGTCTCACAAGACGAGTCAACAGGCCACATTCGTAAGAACCTCAGACAAATCCGCGAGGACGAAATCATGCGCGCATGGGTAGAAGCTCAAACAGCGGATACCAGTGAGCATGCAGACGAGTGGATAGACTGGAAGGAAATCGAACGCCACGTTCTCAGGTTACAGCGACAACTGGCCCACGCAGTCGAACACAACAATCGTAAAGCTGTGCGCCACTACAAGTGGCTCATCCGTACCAGCCACCACACCAAACTTCTGGCCATTCGGCACGTGACGCAAGAAAACAAGGGACGCCGCACACCTGGAGTAGACGGAAAAACATACACCACGCCGGAAAAACGGCGCGAGCTACGTGGACTCGTCAATCTCCGAAGTCGCCCCCTACCCGTTCGGCGCGTGTACATCGTCAAGAAAAACGGGAAACTCAGGCCACTCGGTATTCCAACTACGCATGATCGCGTGTGTCAGGCCATCCATAAAGCGGCCATGGAACCAGAATGGGACATTCAATTTGCGCCCAATACGTACGGATTCCGTCCACAAAGGTCAACATGGGATGCCATGAGTCAAGTCTTCGCGAACCTCTGCAAGTCAGGTTCTGCCCAGTGGGTCATCGAAGGGGACATACGCGGTTATTTTGACAACGTCGACCATGCGAAGCTCTTGGCCAAATTGGCTCCGGAGGACCGTATATATGTTCGGCGTATGTTAAAAGCCCCGGTCCTCGACCCCGAAGAAGGCCTGCTGGCAAGCCCGCGGGGCACTCCGCAGGGCGGGCTGGCTTCGCCGTTAATTGCGCTCATCGCGCTGCAGGGTATGGAGGAAGATTTGCGGCAAAAGGCATTTCAAATGGGATTCGGGAGTAGCCGTGCTAACCCGGGCATCAACATCGTCTCGTATGCGGATGACTTCATTGTCACGTGTAAAACGAAGGAGCAAGCAGAGCAGTTCGTTCCAGTCATCGCCCAGTGGCTTTCGGAGAACGTAGGCGTCGAACTCAGTCTAGAAAAAACGCACATAACGAACATCAATGGCGGGTTCGACTTCCTTGGATTCCACGTCCGCAAGTACAAGGGTCAACTATTGATTAAACCCGCTAAGGACAGTAAACTCGCTGTTCTACGGAAAATCAAAAGCATACTGGACACAAACAAGTCGGCGAAGCAATCTATGGTCATTCGGTTACTCAATCCAATTATTCGAGGATGGGGCAATTACTACAGCACGCAGGTCAGCAAGAAGGTCTTTGCCTACTGCGACCATCGAATTAACCAGATGCTGTGGAAGTGGATAAAACGACGCCACCCTAAGAAAAGTACAAAGTGGTTATACCAGAGGTACTTTACTCGAAGCGGAAACCGAAACTGGGTATTCGCGGACGGTTCATTTGTCCTAGCCACCATGACTGATGTCCGCATCATTCGGCACATCAAGATACAGGGGCGGCGTTCACCTCATCGACCGAGTGACCATGAATATTTCGAAGCCAGACGCGAGCAACTGCTACTCAAACGACTGAATGGTTTCCAGAAGAAAGTGGTGCGTAAAACTGGCGGCAAATGTGCTCTATGCGGATGCAATATATCGGTAGAACACTTCCGCCGCTGGCAGGTGAATGGAGATAATGCCATTCTTTTCGCCCGAATGATTCCCGAGCGATTAGGTGGGCACAACACGATTGAAAATGTCGTCGTTACGCATCGATGGTGCTACGAAAAGTACCGCTCCATCAATGACTATGACACTTTTCCAGACAATCCAGAACGCTACCTTTCTAATCAAGAAAGCATTGTTGATGGACAGGTGGTCTGGCAAGGGAAACAGTCAAAGGGACAACGACAACGTCAAAACTGCAGGATGGCTTGAGCTGCATAACGGGAAACTGTTACGTGCAGTTCTTAGGGGAGAAGGAGGCCGCAAGGCCTCCGACTTACCCAGCGGCGCAAATTCAGGGGTCATTAGCGCTCGCCTGTTGTACGATTATACGATGGCATACGCTTTCGGAACATTGCGCAATTGGGCCGTTTAATTAAATTTGGAAGGTTATTTGAAAACACATCTGATAATGGATTGGAAGTGCCGTATGTATATTAGACTGTTGGACAATTTTGACGCCCAAGTGTATAGGGAGGTTAGGTTGCGTTCATTGAAAAATGATCCTGGTTCATTTGGATCAACATATGAGCAAGAAGCCACTAGACCTTTGGAGAATTTTGCAGAGAGGATACAGCATACAAAAGACCAATTTACGTTGGGATGTTTTGACGACAGCAACATATTAGTTGGCATTGTCAATTTTGCACGTGAAAACAGGCTTAAGACGACACATAAAGGAAATATCTACGGTATGTACATAGAGCCTCAATTTCGAGGACGTGGTTTAGGTAAAACCCTACTGTTAGCCCTCATTGAGAGGGCGACTAAAGAATGCGATGGGTTGGAACAGATTCATCTAACGGTAGTGTCTAATAACGAATCAGCTAAACGGTTATATGCCTCGCTGGGATTTGCAGTTTACGGTGTAGAACCACATGCTTTGAAGTTTGATGGACATTATTTCGATGAGGACTTAATGGTTTTAAGATTAGCAAAATTGAACTAACGGGAGCTGATCTTGACGAAGGATTTGCTTAGGCCGATGCATAAATATATATTGCGGAATTTTCTGGGTTCCTACGTTATTGGGCCGTTATGTTCGAAAAAGTTATGGAGGTTTTAATGTGAATCTCACTGTACAACCGATAGGTAGAGACGATGCATTAGAAATATTGAGTTGGAAATACGACGAGCCTTACGACTTTTACAATATGGATGATGACGGCATTGGTGAATTGCTTAATGGCACATATTTTACAGTCCTCGAAAACGGTGTTCTCATCGGATATTGTTGCTTCGGCAACTCGGCTATAGTCCCAGCAGGGATAAAACATGGTGCCTATCCCGACAACGGGGCTCTCGATATTGGCTTAGGAATGAGACCTGACATGACAGGGCATGGGAGGGGTTATGCTTTTGTACGTTCAATATTGGAGTTTGCCCAATCTGAATTTAATGCCACGCCATCTCGTTTGACCGTCGCCCAATTCAATAAGCGGGCAATTGCTTTGTATCACAAACTCGGGTTCGAGCCTATTATGATGTTTCTAGTGGGAGATGTTGAATTTTTAACGATGGAGAGAAGAACTGCTTAATAGCTTATTTGTCGTTATCGGGGGCGAAAATCCCATAAGACAAAGAATACATCCTTGCATAAAAATGCAAGGATTATTGAACTGCAATGACCTCACAGATATCCTATAACGAGAAACAAGACCTGATCCTGACGCTCCCCTAGTCCGCTGGTGAGGAGGAAAATTGAATTGACTTTCGCAGGGATTTCCGCTACATTGTGAGTGTAAGATGGAGAGTGTGTATTTGAATGCTTCACTTTTGATGAAAGGTGGTATCTCGTAACATCATGCGCAACTCATCCGCACGATAACACCATTTAAATATCGGTGCTTTGTGTGCAGACGCCGTGCAACGACGGCGAACGGAGCAGTATGACTAGCTTCGGGTTGAGCTACCCATGATGAGACGAACAGTTGCCACTCTTTCAGGAGACTAGACCATGTTCCGTGAACGGTGAACCTTAACAACGGTTGCGCCGCACGCTGGGTTTTTCGTGTAGTTTCTATTTCTCCCTGAAGAGCATATGTTTGTTCTGCCGTGGGCGCGTCTGCACCACGGTTTTTTGCGTTGCAATAGGGGGGATAGCATATGTCTATTTTGTCAATAGAGCAGGGTTCAAAATCTTTCGGAGAACGGGTTGTTCTGGAATCCGTCAGCTTTTCCCTGGCGTACGGCGATCGCGTCGGATTCGTTGGCGCAAATGGCGCTGGTAAGTCCACTTTGCTGAAAATCTTAGCTGGAGACATGGAGCTTAGTCTTGGCACGGTTCTACTTGCTCCATCCATCACACTGGGGTATCTGCCGCAAGCATTCGAACCAAAGGGGAATTTAACCATTACGGCGCTCTTGGAGGATGCAACAAAAGAGATTCAGGAAATGCATGTAACCATTAACCGTCTAATGGATCTCATGACAAAGCTGTCCGATGATTCGCATGCATTGGAGCGTGTCCTCAGCGAATACGGTGATCTCCAAGCTCGTTTTGAGCACCGTGGAGGGTATGATTTGCCACATCGTGTCGATGCTGTCCTCCAAGGGCTAGGGTTGGCTTCAATTGATCGGGAGCGGCCCGTCAGTTCTCTGTCGGGTGGTGAGCAAGTCCGCTTAGGTTTGGCAGCTGTTCTCATTCAGTCACCTGACTTGCTCCTGTTGGATGAACCAACCAATCATCTGGACAGGAAAGCGTTGGAATGGCTTGAACAGTACCTGGCCGCTTTTTCAGGAGCGGTCATGGTGGTGTCCCATGACCGCCTATTCCTGAATATCGTGGTGAATCAAATCATTGAAATCGATGAATATTCCCATCGCGCGAAACGTTATAGCGGAAATTATGACATGTATCAACGTCAAAAGGCGCTGGAGCGCGTCCAGTGGGAAGAACGTTACACGATGCAGCAGGCGCAAATCCAGGAATTGAAACAACGCATTCAATCAGCACATCAGCACGTTGGTCACAACCGGCCACCAAAGGACAATAACAAAATGGCTTACAAGGGCCACCACGCTAAAGTGGAGCGGGCGGTTGGACGCAACATCCAATCAGCCGAAGTTGAACTCGTGCGAATTCAGGCAAATGCTGTGCCACGCCCCCCAAAACCTCTTTGCTTTGATGCGAACTTCGAATGGGTGGCTTCGCATCATGCGGTTGCCGTTACTTGTTCAGAGGTTTCGTACGTATTGCCGAACGGTCGACACCTTTTCGAAGGAATCGGTTTCACCCTTGGGCGTTCCGAGAGGATGCTCATCGTGGGACCCAATGGGGCAGGGAAGACGACACTGCTCAATGTTGTCGCGGGCGTTCGGCCACCGTCGACCGGAATGGTACTTCGACCAGCGGGAACGAGGATTGGGTATGTACCACAGGACCTGCATTGGCCGGACCCAGTTCGAACCGTACTGGAAGAGTTTAGGAGAGAGCTTGTTGAGAAGAGTCAGCGACGATCTACAGAGCAACGCCACCATCAAACTGCTTCGTCTGTGAATGGCTACGAGGAAAGTACTCAAGAGCGTTCACGAGTTTATGAGGAGTGTCGCGAGGCGGCGATTGCGCAACTTCTATCTTATGAATTGTTTCGTTACGAGGAGTTTGACCTGCCATGTGCAGCGCTTAGTCCTGGTCAGCATCGAAAGCTGAGGATTGCGAAACTGTTGGCGTCCGGTGCCAACTTGCTGGTGTTGGATGAACCCACAAACCATCTTAGTTTTGCAATTCTTGAGGAGTTTGAACGGGCTCTTACCGTGTTTCCAGGAGCTATTGTAGCTGTGTCGCATGATTGACGATTCATAGAGAGGTTTCGGGGAGATGTATGGGCACTCCATTCAGGGCGGCTCGCTCAAACTTGAGATGAGTAGCCGATGACCTTGACTTTACACATTAACCATCGTCATCGTTTCAAGAGGGTAAATTCTGGGATTGTCAAATTTAGTTTAGCCCCGAAACTCGTAATACCGATCTATGGCTACGTCTAGGGGTTGAGAGTGAAGTCAAGGGAAAGGTGGAGATTTTCCAGACGTACTTTTCCGTAAAATACGACCTGACCTTGACAAATGAATCCCTAAACAAAATGAAAAACGGTCTTGCGACAGATGGTTGGAGCAAGACCTTAGCTACCCGCTTTTTAGACTACCTTGGCTAGTTGGTCTCGGTCATATTGACGACGTTTCATCAAGTGTATCTGATACTTTAAAAGTACACCACCGCAGTCATTTAAAACTCCCCCACCAAATGATACCCTCACAGAGGTAGAAGGTTACGGATGTGAGGAGCTGGGAGAGATGATTGACATGATTCAGAAGCAAAACATATTGCTTTCCTATTACCGAGAGGGCAAATCGCAAAGGGAGATCGAAGCGATGACGGGGATTGCCCGCAAAACGATCAGCAAGTATATCCGCGAATATGAACAGTGGCGACAAGAGGTAGAAATGAGCGAAAAACACTCGGATATCGGGGAGTTGATCCAAGCGATTGTCGAAGCGCCTACCTATCGCTGGACCTAGTATAAAGTAGTGGACACAAAAAGGAGGACTGATAAACTATGATTGAAAGGTTGTGTCGGGAAATTGGGAACGAAACAAACTAGGTATACTGAAGAATGTAAGTCCATGATTGTTGACCTCTATCACACGGGCAAAACACCATCAGAAATCATGAGCGAATATGGTCTAGGTAAAACGGCGTTATACAAATGGGTTCAGGAACGCAAAGAAATTTCGGTAGAACAAGAGACGCTGACAGCCATGGATGTTAGGAAGTTGAAGATTCGGATCCGAGAATTAGAAGAGGAAAACGATATCTTAAAAAAGGCTATGACCATATTCGCAAAAAAATAACAGCTCAAAAACTGGTAGATGTCGCCGCATCCCAGTCCCAACGACACACCACTAAAAAAGTATGCCAAGTGCTAGGAATCAGTCATAGCAGCTATTATTTCTGTACCAAAAAACGACCTGAGGGACGTTTGAAACAAGAAAACAGGCAACTAAGACAGGAAATCACGAGAATAGATCACGAGCAAGATGGTGTGTATGGTTGGACCTAGTATAAGATAGTGGACACCAATAGAAGGAATACTATACGGTGATTACGACTCTACAAAGTTCCTCTTTTGCACAAAAGTGATCATGACATTTTTATATACGCGTCTACTACACCCATACTATTTGCCGTGAGTTTCGGAAATAGCAGACATGCTCGTACAACGCTATGCACTCGCGTAGGGGATTGACATTGTTGCGTATCCAGAGTACCTAGATGACCAACTAACGATTACCGATCTGATCGCGAGTGCACATGTTTCGTGATGCGGTGTACATCGACAGTGGCAACGGTGGCGTGACGGTTCCTGATGATCCAGAGCACATCAACCGGTATCAGCTGGCGAAGATCAAAGCGACCGGTTGGGATGGGCAAGTGGTTGTTGGAGTGAGAAAAAACGGACAGGACGTGATGCCGTTTCCAGGCGAAGTCTTTCCTAACCTGCTCGAAGCAGAGGAAGGGGAGAACCTGCCTAGTGAACAGCATTGTGGAGAAGTCGTGGTCTCCCAACCGCAACGTCTCATGACCAATGTGATAGTGGCAACGAGTGTTTTCATGTTTCTACACACGTTGTTGCATCACCGCACCTTTTTTGACGCGCACAAAGGCTTTATGCGGTCTGAGGCGGCGATGGATCACGTGTTGGAAGTGGCAATATAACCAGTCAAAGCCCTCTTCTCAAGGGAGCTTTGACTGGTTATACTAATAGTAAAAAAATATTGGAGTGATAAACGTGGCTGAAAATCCTGAACGTCAAAAGATTAGTTTTGAAGCTAATAGGGTGGTTACTTTAGGATCTAATTTTCATTTTTGGATTAATGACGAGGATGATATTTATGATGAACTTTACGCAAAGAAAGCCGAAGCAGGGCCAAATTTACCTGATGGCAGTGGAATATCGAGATCGTCCCAACATTAAAAAAGCTAGACCTGTAGTGGTTGTTTCTAACGAACGAGCCACAGATATTGATGTAATTGCAGTATCTGTATCAAGTCAATTGAAAAGGTCAGAATATGATGTTTCAATTAACTATTGGAAGGAATGCGGATTATCCAGACCATCCATTGCCCGTACTTCCAAGCTGATATCGGTTAGCATTGAACAATTGCAAACTTATCTTGGGGAATTAGATGCCTCAGATTTAAAGCGTATTATTGAAAAATGCAGAGATGTTTTTTAACGGATTGATGGTGGCGGCGATGAATGATGTGGAATTAAAAAAAAGCGTTAGATGAAGTAGAAGAAATCGGACGCAAACCAGAGAATTGGGCACTCTACATCTCACGCAAAAAAGCCATTCTTGATGAGGTGAGTCGAGAAGCGTCTTATCGTGAACGACTTGAAGCAGTTCAAAAACAAGTTGAAGTGGCTCAAAAACAAGGACTTGAACAAGGCATGGAAAAAGCTCGAATCGAACTAATTCAGCACATGCTAGTAAAGAAACTTTTACCTGAAGAAATCGCAAATCTAACCGATATTCCACTAGAGGATATTAAAAAAATAGCAGAATCGATCCACTAATTAATAGCGGAATTAAACCGTCTACCATCGGGTAGGCGGTTTTTTTAAATGAAAGTGCTTATGGGAAAAGGTATATCTTCCAATTGAATACTGTGGTATATTCAAAAATATCTATGATCGGAAGATCGTCTTCTAACCTATAAGCACATCCGTTATTGCATAAGTATGCATAGGTTATAGACAGCCGTAATGTCGCTATTGGAGCAAAATGCCCTATAGTCACTTTATTATTATCCATCGTCAGATTATTATTGTGCAGATTGGGAGGCATCGTGTGTTATGGATGCTTCTTGCTCTATAGGTAATGCTTATATAAATATTTGTAATATTAAATAAAATAAGCAAGGTGATTATTCCTTTATTTTATATAAAAAGACAAATTCTCGGGTCATGGTACAAATGCGGTTGTTTCTGCTTCCTTGATCCGGGCACCTTTTCACACAAATATGGAGGGACTCTTAATGATTGTGACTACCAAGCTTCAGATTCCACATACCCGGCACTCGTTGGTTGCTCGGCCTAGATTGATGGCCAAGTTAAACGAGGGGATGAATGCGAAACTGACACTCGCTTCTGCGCAAGCTGGCTACGGTAAGACAACGATGTTAAGCCAATGGGCGAGGCAATGTGGCATCCATGTGGCATGGGTTTCATTAGATCAACAGGATAACGATTGGATTCAATTTTGGAGTAATATCATCGCTTCTATTAGAGAGAAGGTGCCCGGCTTCGGCACGCAGGTAGAGGCACGTCTTGAAAAGGGTCCTTCGGCAACTTCCCTGTCGTCGGAGCCTGCAATCAAGGAGCTCTTAAATGAACTGAATCAATGGTCTGGAGAGATGGCAATTGTTCTTGATGACTATCATTTTATTGACATGGCCTCAATTCATGATTCGCTTAGCTATCTGTTGGAGCATTTGCCGCCCCAAATTCATCTGTACATAGCAAGCCGCACCGAACTAAATATACCGACCGCAAGACTTCGAGCCAATGGCCAAATGCAACAAATCAACATGCAAGATTTGCGGTTTGAACTAGATGAAGGACTTGGTTTTTTCGAACGTAAGAGAGACTTGCTACTCACAAAGGAGCAGGTAACGGAGGTGTTACGCCAGACAGAGGGGTGGATCAGTGGGGTGCAGCTAGCGTCGATCTCTCTGAAACGAAGCTCAAATATAGCGGATTCCATTCAACAATTTAGTGGTAAGCAGCATCATATAGCTGATTATTTGCTAGAGGAAGTGTTCCAGTATCTTACTGAGACGATGCAAGCTTTTTTACTTGAGACATCCATTTTGACGCGGATGAACAGCTCCTTGTGCGAGGCCGTAACAGGTCAAGTTGATAGCCAGGAACTGCTGGTAAGGCTGGAGCAACTCAATTTGTTCATTATCCCGCTGGACGATGAGCGGAATTGGTATCGTTATCATCACTTGCTTTCCGACTTTCTTCAGCATATTTTGTCAAGCGGCGACACAGACAAATGGGTACAAGCGCATACAAAGGCGGCGCGTTGGCTGGAACGTCATGGATTCGTGGAGGAAGCGGCAGAGCATTATTTGAAAGGGCGACAGTATGATGATGTAGTTCGACTGATCGAGAATCATCTGGATGCCTTCATCTACAAGAAGAGCGCTACGCTAAGCAGATGGATCTTGCAAGTACCGGAGAGTTTCCTTTCGAAGAATCCTATGGTGGAAATGTTTTATTTGCTTCTCATGATTGGTATGGGGGACTGGGGAACGGCAGCTAAAAAAATAGAGCTAGCTAAAATTCGTTATGAAGCACTACAAGAGCAAATGGATGGGGCAGCATGGAAACAGATTATGGGCAATATCTACTTTTTATGCGCAACTTCTTGTTATTTTCAAAAGGATTTGAAACAGTTGTCGGAATACTTCGAGCTAGTAGAGCGCTTTACGCCGGAAGGCTGCTTCTTTCAAACCATTGGGAACAATAAATATAATAGCGGGTTCGAAGAATTTGAAGATCATCTGGCCATTATAAACGACTATCATACGGTTGCTGAATTTCTGTTGAAATGGATCACAAGATGGGAACACAATAAGGCACATTCATTTGTTGGACGACTCTATGCTTCATACAGTAAGCTGCTGTATGAATGGAATCGATTAGAAGAATCCGAGAATTATATTCGTCAAGTTCTGTGCCCTGACATCACGCACAATACGCGAAGTATGGTTCAAATTTATCTTATCGCTTCGCAGATTCAACAAGCACAGGGAAACCACGCTCTAGCCGTAGAGTTGCTAGAGCAGTTGAAAGTACAGATTGACTCTCCCGATTATAAATGGTTTCTTCGTAAAATCGAAGCGGAGCAAGCTTCGTTAGCTGTGCGGCAAGGAGACAACTCCTATGCTCTGGAGTGGCTGGAACGATGCAGTATAGCCCCTGCGGATGAAGTATCACTAAATGGCGTGTCAGAGTATCTGGCTTTAGCTAGAGTGCTGGCTGCATGCGGGCGTGTAAAGGAAGCGTTGGATCTCTTGGAACGGCTGCATCGATTGTTTTTCAAGGAGAATCGCCTGCGGGATCGAATCAAGACCTTAGTCTTGCAAAGCGTGATTTTACACCGTATCGGCCAAACAGAGGAGGCGCTCGTTCGGCTGAAGACCGCTTTGCACTTGGCGGAGCCGGAAGGGTTCATCCGTAGCTTTGTCGATGAAGGATCTGTAATGGCAGAGCTTTTGCCCGCCTGCAGACCACAGCAAAACAGTAGGGCAAGTAGTGCTGTTGCGATTTCTCAAGCCTATGTGGAGAGGCTGCTTCAAGCGATGAATGTTACGTCAGGAACCGCGATGAAAAGCTTGGTAAAAGCACAGTGTTTCGGTCGTTTCAGGTTGTTCACGGAACGCAGTGATGGAGCGGAAATTAAATGGCGCACCTCCAAGGCGGAGGAACTGATGGCTTATCTTGTCCATCATCGGGGAGAGGCTATCGACCGTCACTCTATCTTGGAAGATATATGGGGAAATTGGGATGTAGACAAGGCGGCCGCCCAGTTGAATCTGACAGTTCACTATATCAGAAAAAGCTTACGAAGCGTAGGAGTTGAAGGGCTGCTTCGCCATGCCCGAGGCTTATATAAGATTGATGCGGATCGAATTGATTGCGATTATTATGAGTTTGAAACGCGGACAACAGTAGGTTCTCGTCTAAACAACAACAATATCGAAAAATGTGAACAGATTGCCGCGCTGTATAAGGGCGGGTACATGGAGGGTAACGGTTATGCGTGGGCCTCGCAAACCACACGCAATCTGGAGCAGGAGTATGTAGACCTCCTGATGCACATCCAAGATTATTATGCGAGTGGGGGGAACTTTCGCCAGGCGGTGAAGACATTAACAAAGGCGCTTTCATACACACCATGGAATGAGGACATACATACAAGGCTGATTGAAGTCTATTTGCTTTCAAGTGATCGCATTGCGGCGATAAAGCAATATGAGGTTCTACGAAAAATGTTGAAAACAGAGTACAACGTGGCACCTGGAGAGGCAGTAAAGAGATTGATGGCCATAAAGTAAGGTGGTATTCAACAAAATGCACTGAACTTTTCAGAAAGAATAAATTGAAAATAATAGAATGGCGTCCTGAATCCTGAAAAAACCTTTAGCAACAAGGTTTTTTGGTTCATGACGCCTTTTCTTTGCAAAGAGTTTGCAAAGGATTTGCAAAGGGTTGATTGAATAGAATACGAGGAGAGTTTAGTATCGGGAAAATTTAGAAATGAGTCCTGCCTGCAAAGGGCTTGAGTAATCGAGAACTGGTTATGAAACCAGGGAAGCACTGAGGAGGCGTTAACTTCTGTGAGTGGACAACGATGTCTGTCACGGCACGTGCTTCAAGCGTTCCAAAAGTATTTGCAGGAGCCAAACGATGTCTGGAGAGGTTATTACAACGGGGAGGCATGCTTATATGGGGAGAGGAATTCGAGAGAAATGAACGATGGTAACCTTCATTGGAAGTGCGGGAAAGTTGGCAATGCGAAACGATGGGGTACAAGCCTATGGATGTAGGAATCTTTACTCGGAGAACAAGGTTTCAGGAGGAATTGCTTCTAAGGTTGTTCGAATCTGATCAAGTAGGGTGTCCAGACTCATACACACTCTCACAAATTGACCCTTTTGAAAAGGGTGTGCAAATAACGTTTTCCGATCATTCACGAATCCTTTCAATAAACCTATCTCTACGTTTGCTAGTTGATAGTCAGACACAACGAGTGAACCCATCGAAAGATGTGAATTGGGAATTTGAAGCGTCTCGTCTATCAGAAATAGTACCAAAAACAAGTCTTCAATGTAGTGATATACATCGTCATCGATATCAGCAGCAGATGCATGGGGAGGATATGCAAACTCGTAGAATTGACTACAGAGTATAAAGTCGTATGAGTGCATGAAGTTGCATGGAGTTGCATGGAGTAGGAGGAAGCCCATTAGCCATAGACCTTCGATACCGTGTAGAGGGCAAGTTTCTGGTATTATGAGAAGCTAATTCCTTACTGCAGTCTATGCTATAACGATTGTTGTATCAAGTCATTCTCGACAAACACAGGCTTTGGAGGTAATAGTGCAGAATAACCGTCTTATTTAACCCCAAAATGTATGGAAGCATAATTTCGTTAACATGTTGTCCCTACCTCTACTCGAGGTCGTGGCACTCGCTACGATTGCCGATCAAGTCCCACTAATTGGCGATAATCGTATCTTCGTTAAGGAAGGCTTGCGTCAGATCAATCGGTCCCCAAGCGTAGGCATCCATGCACTAGCTGATGTGGCTAACAGCAAGCAAGGTGTAACGTCAACACACGTGGCGTTCCAGTTGGCTCCTCGCATCAATGCCATCGGTCGTCTGGCTCATGCCAAGCGTG
>NZ_JALBUF010000024.1 GCF_022606465.1 Sulfoacidibacillus ferrooxidans | reverse complement strand
CTTTATAGGCGCAGGTGATTTTCTCGTATCCTCCACTTTCTTGCAAACGGTCAGCGGTGTATCCGTCGCCTTTGCAAAACAACTTCGAAAGAGGCGGTTTCCCTTTGTACGAGCTTAGATATTGTGGGAAAAAGTCCTCCGGATCATCGCTAGGAAATGCGATCGTAATCTCCTTGGGGTTCTCTCCATAGACTCGCTTAAACGAATCGACCATCTGCTGTGAGGTGGTTGACTCATCGGCACGAACGACAAAATAGTCCGTGGCTTTTGGATACTCCTTTTGTCCATTGGATGTTTTCACACCTAAATGGATCTTCCCCACTCTCGGTACGCGCACAACATCTGAACGTCCTGGAATTGGCATATGAATCGCTCCTTTGTTGATCCGCTAGAACACGAAAAAGCACACGACAAAACACAGCTTGCGCTGCATCTTTTTTCGTGTGCTACTTTCCGTTATATAGACGGATTGATGTATGATTTTACCTTATCGATATTGCTTGAGTAATCAACGATACGACATTGAGGTATTCATCGTGAGGAAACTCTCCAAGCACATCCAGAACTAACGATCCATGGACATGCTGCATAACGAGATATCTGATCCATGACGACTTTGTCAAACCAGCATGTTTCCAATCTTGTATTTGATACTGGGGTCTAAACGGAGAATGTTTCGTCGTGATTTGCACAACTAAACATTCATTCGTTGCCCTTGAATACGATTCCGTACTAAGAACAAGTCCCGGTCTTTCTTTTGTTCCTGTTAAATTTGAATAAGGGAATGAAATTTTGATAACGTCACCTTGTCGCGGATAAGTCATCGTCATCATCCCAATTCAAATTAATACCTAATCTCGTCCAATCCAAAGTAATAAGATAATCTTTATATTCCTCGTGAAAAGTCTGTAGTTCGTCAAGATTCAAGCTCATCACTTGACGAAGCAATACTAATACTTTTTCCGTTTGTTTATCTGACATACGGCCACGCACACCTGGAACGTTACCT
The DNA here is from genome assembly GCF_022606465.1 of Sulfoacidibacillus ferrooxidans. Classification (NCBI taxonomy): domain Bacteria; kingdom Bacillati; phylum Bacillota; class Bacilli; order Caryophanales; family Alicyclobacillaceae; genus Sulfoacidibacillus; species Sulfoacidibacillus ferrooxidans. Next base: position 20,198 of record NZ_JALBUF010000024.1, on the reverse strand, counting down.
TTAACTAAGATGATACCATCAAGTTCATCAGATGGTTTTACCACCTGAAACTCCGTTTCCTCTTGCTTTTTCTCCACGAAAAACACCTCCGTGGAAGTAGTATACGCCGTTTGACGCATAAAATCATACCCCCTTTTTATTGCGCTTGCGACATATTTCCATCCGCAATTGCTTGGCGCACATGCAGTTCCACTCGACGTTCCCACGCCAAACGTTCCTGCCATTCCGCCCATATCCAATCCAGTTCAGCTTTCCGGCGATCAGACCACACCTTTGGATCAACACCTTTAGGTGCGATCTTCGATGTGCGACCGACAAATCCGATTGTACGCAACTGATCACGCGTCAAGCGTTCAGCTGGGTGTTCAGGTTGTTTGTGATTGTGAGCATGTGAAGGGTAAAGATCACGCTTGGCCTCTTCAAAGGTTACCCCCTTGAGCCATGCATGAAACTGAATCGCCCCGCCAGATGCACCGCATTTGTGACAGCAAAACGTGTCACGAGCCGTGTTAACATACAAGTGGTACACGCGACGATCATCTTTGCAGACCGGGCAGTGCGCCTTGTATTGATTGTGTGTGGATGTACGGACAAGGTGGAGCTTGTTGCGTTCTGCGATTTCTTCCACTCCGACCATAGTACAGCACCCCCGTCATTGGATAGATACCTCATGATGACCACTCCTCAAACGCAAACAAACCACCGAAACGCCAAATAGACCTCTTCATTTTCGCGATTGCGAAAGTAGATGTCATTAGGACATTCCCGCGGTGATGCGAGTTTATTGGTTTGACACTTGGGCATAATACTCCCTTGTGTTATGCTTGGATTTTTTTCACGTGCATGGGTATAGTATACCCTTATGTTGTTGCATTACCTTTTCGCCTACTATGCTGGCGCAGCTGCATATTTACGGTGAGCACTGCAACTCTACCTTCATACTCTTGTCAAACACGCGGCAATTCCTCGTAAGAAATTGCAGTTGGTCTCAATCCCACGTGAGTTAATCGGAATGCTCTCGCATTTTTTCAAGGCATATGCCTCGTCCCGACCTCAAGACCAGAGACGTGGTCTTTGGCAACCCCCTCAGCAGTTCCGTTCTGCCTGGTAGCCTTCGATCCGTTAGCCAATAAGAAGTTTGTGCTGCCTACTTTTCTCGGTATAGGTACAATGCCGGCGTCGCTACACACCAACATTTCAGCAACTCTTACTGCGGACAAACTCCGTGTCGTGGAGGTAGACGCCAAATATTTTGGATCACGTATCAACCTTTGGAAACATATCCTCATCGCTGATCGTGATGGTCTAGGCACTCGTATAGCTTTCCATCAGTCCACTATAGTAGCCTACAATGTAATCAAATTGATCACATCGGCCTTGCTCACGTATGCAATCCCCATCAGGTTTCGCCATGGATAACTTTCCATCAGTCCATTATCCAATTTTTATACGTGCTACTACTTTGTGCGAATCCAGCTTTCCATCAGTCCACCAAATTCGCAATGTGATTACCCATCAGGCTTATCACATGATATTACTCACACGGCGTTGGACATCATCCGCAGCAAACTTATTTTGGCTTTCCATCAGTCCACCAAATGTAAGCATATCCACGTGTGTCGGTTAGCCGATTTATTTTTGCTCTTCATGATTCTTTTGGACATCATCCTCAAATCGAAGGCTGTATCAAGGCCAGAAGAACAGGTTGTATTGAAGATACATTATGTTTGTAGTATAAGATTGATAGTTTCATTTTGCAATAGAAAAAAGCATCCCCTAGCATGAAGTAGCTAGAGAATGCTTTTTGCAGTTCACAAAGATCATCAAATAGCATCTGTTGCATATTCGAACACACCATAAGGTCCTGAATGATTGTTCCCTATGATCCTGATCGTAACAAAATCACCTAATTCGGGTATTCTCCTCATGTTGATAGGATCTACGCTGACCGTCACCCCTTTTGTAATTTCAACTAAAAATGTTCCATTACGATTCATCCGCGTCAGTACGCCACCTACTTCCGCATTTTTATTGAGATTTAACATGGCATATGGATTCGTTATAGCGTCTCGACGAGATACTATCATCGGAGCACCTTCTCTGCTTGGCAGCACCATAACAGGGAATTCTTCTCCTATTCTTGCTTTTTTGTCTCGATCCCAATCGTAGTACGCTTTAGGCAATAACGCTGTATATCCGCCAGCATTGACGAGGTAGGCTCCTATTAGCTCTCGTTGTATCACAGCATATAGCTTTCTTTCACGCAATTTTAGTGCATTACGCTCTTTGAGAATTTTTAGTGCCTTGGCTCGATTCATGACTAAAACTCGATTTCCCGTATCTTTTATGTCGAAATCTTCAATGACGCCTGACACCCAGTATTTAAACAAATCGCTAGGACGTTGTTTGGGGTCTAAAGCAGCCATTTCCAAAGGCAAATAGATCTTCGCTACGCCCACATCGCCAAACAACATCTCTTTTTTCGTGCCATCCTTCATTTCTAATGTTTCTGTTCCATACAACTTATAATGTACAACTGTATTACCACGTTTCCACGCACGTGCAGCTAGATCTACTTTGATGTGATCAAGCACCTGTTCCCCTTCCTTAGCCCCTTCTGCAAGCACGTTGACATAAAACAAGCGGTTATTTTCCACTGGTAAATCCCCTTCCATTAGGTTAGATAAGTTTTACTACTCTCACTTTACCGCGTTGTCAACCCTAAAAACCCTCCATTTTCACTCCACTTTTTTTCGTGAATTTCTCCACTACGACTCTTTTAATTTGCTACCGCAGTGAGGGCAAACTTTAAATTTTGCTCCATCATGCATGACTCGATCAGATAAATGGTCACAATCATTACATAAAAAAAGCACTTTTTTTGTGCCACTATCACATTGCGAACAACGGTAAGATACTTGTGTAAATCCATTCCCATTTATCACATCTCCAGCGACATTTTTCATGTCATACAACGCCATCGTATCCCCGCACTTTACACACGTAGGCGCATCCTTTTCTCGATCAAACGGCTTGTCCACCTTGACTGTTAGCTGCTCCTTTTTTTGCACATCCGGTTGTTTTGGCTCTGGTACAGGGATCACGATATCTTGATGCTGTTGCAACGCTGATTCCTCTCGCAAAAGATCCGCTTGGTCTATCCTCTTTTGATAGTTCGTTCGATACATGGCTCTAAAATCAGGAGCTGGTTCCCCTTTTGCTTCACGCTCTTTCCTCTTCTCCTCTCCAATAATGGCCAATGATTCGTGGAGAGTTTTTCCTTTTAGCTTATCTGGCGTATGCATATAGTGATCACCAACAATGGATCTCCCTCTACGTTCCGCTTCACGAATCTTCGCCTGCGCTTCTGGCGTGGTATCGAAGACAATCATCCCTAACCCATCTGACTCTGGTACGGCAGGTCCGTTAGCATCAGCAGAAGCTACTTCCGTGATGTATCCTCGAACAGGGTCCTTTTTTTGTTCATTCACCTGCGAAATCGGCTCTTTTTTGACTCGTTGCTTTGTCAGGTAGAAATCCTTTTGCTGTTTGATCCATTCCGTCGCATATGTTGTGATCCCAACCTCTGGATACTTTTGTTGATTGCCTACGGTCATGAGAAAGATCGCTTCTTCTTCTGCAAGTTGAAAGGAAATGTCCTCCGATCGAAAACGAGCCTTTTCCCGTTCCCTCGTAGATACCTTGGGAGATTCCGTTCGACCACTCATATTCAAGTAACTCACCAAACTCCGAGAATGCGTATGCTCCTCAACCCACTCCGTCCCAAGCGCCTTCTCTAAATACCGGGCATCCTCAAAATCCGGGGCGGGGAAGTAGATTTTATTTCGACAAGCGCCTTCTACAATTTCTATAAACCTTGGATTTGAGGCCAATATCAGTTGACTCCGCACTTGAAAGGCTAGCATCAACCCTATTCGATATTTGCGCCCTTGTGAAAATAAATCGTTGAGCGAATTTGTTGCATATTTTGGAAACTCATCGACATACAAGTACGTCGGTCTTCTCGTTTCCTCGCTTCCCTTGCGGTTCAAAGCCGCCATTTTGAGTGCAATTAAGACTAACTTACCAAACAAATTGCCTGAATCCGTATTCCCGTTTACAATCGCTATCAGTTGGCCTTTTTCATCTTTCCCTCGATCGCAAAAATCGGCAAAGGATAGTTTGGGATAAGGACTATTTTCATCAACAATTGGCGCTATCAATGGGTTTTTAGCCAATTCTTCGACGACATTTTTTAATCCTTTGGTCACTGTCATTAATGTGCCTTTTTGATCATTTTGCACTTCCCGCAAAAATGACCGCGACTCTTCGAGCACGACCTCTTTTCCGCGGGGTGTCAACCTTTGGATGTTATCAAATAATTCTTTCGCTTCTTTAGGTGGCATCGATGTTTGATCGGCAGCTTCTTTTAATGATCCATCCGTGGCAAAATGAACAGCAAGCAGACACACTTCTTTAAACGTATCGAGATCACTAACCCATCGTGCAAACTTCATAAATCCACTCTCGGGATAAATGTTCTTTTGCACCATAATCACTTTGCGGATTAGATCATTTTGGGTGTTAGCATAAAAAGCCTCTTGTCGCCCCATCTGCTCGCCTAATGCTGCCCGCACATTTTCGATCACTTGTGCAGGCATGCCAGCAAATAAATCTAACGATATGTTCGTTCCATACTCACCTTTAAAGTCGATAACCTTGACTGGGATATTCAATTGCTTAGCCACACGAATCATTTCATAAGCCAATCCACCATCTGGATCCATAGTCACCACATCCATGGGATATCCTCGTGCTATGTGGCGTAGATCTTGTGCGATAGCTTTGGATAGAATGCGTGACGTTTTCCCCGTTCCAGGTACGCCCATGACTAACGTGTTAATAAAGCGATCCTTTCCCTCGATAATGATTGGCTTCTTCGTTTCTTTCGACACAGCCAATTCAATAGGCGTATACGTGAAGTCACCACTTGGTTTATATTTTTTATACGTATGCACCCGATTGTCATGTGTCGTGCGCTTGGTCATCGTCTGATAAATGCCATAAGCGATCAGACCGACTGTGCCCACGAGTGCTAAAGCGATCATCAGAGGATTTTCATGCAGCGTAGGATTAGCCGCTTGCATGTTGATCCCTGATGTTTGCATGAGAGTCCCCGTTTGTTTCGCTAAACTAGGAGGTATGATCGCTTGTAAAGGCGATGTTACCTTCGCTGTTTTCGCCGTGTGTTGCCATATGGCTACTTGCTTCGATAACCACAGGACCACTCCAACTAATCCTCCAACAACAACGAGTAACCCAATCGCCTTCGCGTTACTAATCACGGATCGGTACGTGATATACAGCCAAACCAGTACAACCATCAACAACACAATCCATACAGCCGCTGGAACGTGGCCTAGCAACCCTGCCATCGCTTGCGGAGAAGTGAACACGTTCGGTACGCTTGGCAACAGTAACGCTCCTTTCTTTTTACTTGCACTTCTCAACCTCAATCGTAATCGAAAGTCAAGCGATAAAACCCTCCATTTTCAATCCACTTTTTTTGCACGAAAAAAATTCGCTTCCTCATGGATAGCGAATTCTACATCAACCGCAAAGCCATGCTATATACTTGATCATTTCACCGCCAATAAAAGAAATCCAGCTACCGCAACCAACCCAATCGCATGATCGGCCGCGCTTCCTGTCTTCACCAGCCGTATGCCTTGTCGTGCAGGAAGTGGCCACAACAGAGGCACACCACCCGCAATTCCATCGGCAATCAAATGAAGCGCATATCCTGCCATTGCTGCCTCCGCACACACTGCCCACAACCCATGCAAGCTCATCATCATGCCTAGTGAAAACAAGCCGATCCCAAGCACGCTATGCGTGAACGTCCGATGACTCGTAAAGGCAGCTCCCATACTCCATGCAAAGAAGGCGAGTCCAGCCACCCATGGCATCACATGAGTGACCACACCGTAGATGGCGAATAACCCCACAGCCCCAAGCGCAATCTTTCGCATTAGATTCGCTCGCGAGAACAACGTAAACGCCAGCAACGCATAACCTACTAGACTAAACGGCGTCAGTGGTACATGTCCTACAAAGAGCACATACAACGCAATCAGCAAAAAAGCGATCCGCCCCACCATCTCTGCTTTCCTTGCTAACAGTGAATGTGATTCATCCAAATCCGGTACAAGCGAACCTAAGACCGCTCCTACCACCACGAGCGCTTCTGGTACAAGATTAACCGTCCTCATCGCTGAAATAGGCTCCCACGGAAAGCGTATCAACAGCGGTGTGATCACCGTGGCTCCAATCGCTCCGATGGCCATATGGGTGCGTCCGAGCATATCACTCATTCCTCTCTGTGATCGGTCATCTCATCGATCGAAAATTGCCAATGGTTCATCGCATCCAACAGTTCAGGTGCAAACTTCTCCATCTGATTCGTGACTTTCTCTGCCCATTCTTCTGCGGTCTGCCCACTGAATTTGATCAGTGTCGTTGACCATCCAGCCTGCACTTGCTGATATGCTTTTGCGGCAAGCATGATGTATTCCCGCAATTTGAAGATGTTGATATCCGATCGAATCAAAAAAAGTAAGCTGATATTGCGCAACTCAGACGGCGGGATCTTCTTTAGATATTGTTCAAACTGATCAGCATTTAGCGATACTTCGATATCATCCATGACGCACCGCCTCTGCACATACACTTCGTAGCACCACTTCTTGAGGCAACACACAGCCAAATCTGCGGAAATACGACTCTAACGCCTTTAGTTCTTTGCTACTCAGACGATGAGTCTCTTTCTCTGAATCGTTATAGCCCATGAGCTGCAAAACAATCGCTAAAGATTCACGCTTGGAGAGAAAGACAACCATATCCACCACCGTTTTTTCATAAAGTCTGGCTACACGTCGAATGATGATGTCCCATTCCTTTTCTTCCATACCCACTCACCTCGCACATTCATTTTACCTCGTATGTTTCTCTTGATTGGGCGATTTCGGTACCTTATTCCTACTCCCATTGCTTAAGTATGGCTAGTACACGCTGACGATCGACCTCGATAAAGCGTATACCGATGTGCCGAATCGTCCGATCACATTCATCTTTTTCAATGCGAGCGACTTGTCCGATGAATTCGACTCCTTCAAATGAACCTCGCACGCGTTCGTTCATGTTGAATCCGTCAAATCCTGTCCCAATCCCAAACCCACCAGTAGACAGGTTCTCCATCCAGAATTCATCGACATCCCCATTAACACGTTCAATCATGACATCTAGTTCGACGTCGATCCAATGAATTCGATATTCATCAAGTTCTTTCTCGGATGTGCAAAAACCAAGGCGTATATATTTCTGCCCGTCTTCTTCTGCGATACCAAGCACACAACCATCGAATCGAACCATTTTGAACGATTGACGATTCCTAACATCGACTTTAAGCACTTTCCCGATGGGTAATGGATAGGTGTTGATGAGTTCATCACTAGCATGGAGCCAGACTTCTTTCTCTCTTCGTTGCATCGTGGTAAAAAGTTCTATTGGTTGTTTTTGATACATCCAGCTCACGGTTGATACTCGATTCACGATGATGATCAGCTCCTTTTTTATCACTGTAACGGAAAGTCAACCCCAAAAACCCTCCATTTTCACTACTCTTTTTCATGAAAAACCGCTCGCACTTAAAACATGTGCGAACGGTCAATGATTGATCGAAATTAATACGAATTATATTTTTGATCAAATTTCTCTTGTTTCATAGACAAATAGATAATTCCTTCGATCACACTAACAATCGACGGTATGATCGTCCAAGAAAAAATAATGTATAAAATACCCATGCCGATTTTCCCGAGATAAAACTTGTGTATGCCCAAAGTGCCCAGGAAAATAGCTAACAAAGCCGCTACTAATTTGCTACGTTCTTTGCTGTCGGTTTTTAACTTTCCATTTTGCACCCCACAATGCGGGCAAACAACCGCCTGCTTGTTAATGATCTTTCCGCACGATTTGCAGTAGGTCTCCCCGTTTTTGGGAGATGCATTTTCAACCTCCAACACCGCCAAACCTTCGTTTCCATCCATACCTATTCCCACCTTTTCCATTGGTTTTTTCGCACAACTCCACATTAGCATCTTGTCAACCCTAAAAACCCTCCATTTTCAATCCACTTTTTAAATGCAAAAAGCCACCCGGATGGATGGCTCTTTGCGCGTCTTGATCTTATTCGTTACTCTTTATCGTGCTTCATAGGCGGATGACCTTGCATGATCGTGGAAATCGCGTGTTTGTAGATTAACTGTTGCTTGCCTTCTGATTCCAACAAAACACAAAAATGATCATATCCAAGAATGATTCCTTTGAGCAAAAAGCCGTTGACAAGGTACACGGTGAGTTTCACCTTTCGTCTTCTCATATCATTTAAAAATGGGTCTTGCAATGCCGAGTGGTCTGTCTTCGCCATTTTGATACTCCTATCTATAGGTATATCTACGAATTTTTTCTTGATTCCTATCCATATGGTCTATCCTCAACTGCCTCATCATCACGCGCAACAAAAACTGTACGGATTCCAACTGCTCAGGCGCGATTTTGTAGCGCGCATCCGGTGATAGCATTTGCCAACTCGAAACCAAATCAAAGCTCTGATCGACCCAATCGCTCATCTTCGTTTGCCATTCTTGATCTTCCAACTCAAACACCACCCCTACTTTCCAGCTAGTTTTCTCATCTCATCCAAATGTTCTAACATGGGACGATATGATCCTGCACTTACGTCCCATTCCAAAAAATAGATCACTCCCGCTTGTTCAGCCGCCAAATACACGTTTCGCTTCACTGCTGCATGTGAAGCGTAGACTACATCATCCATCAAACCCCACACCTCAACAATAACTGGTCGAGACCATCCTCTAAGCACAAAATCCGGTCTGTATCCAAACCACGTATCGTGCGGTCGCAACGGTTTTTCAATCTGCAGTCGCCGTAGTAACAATTCCTCGTACAAATCCTTCTCATGCTGGCTATCTAACCACACACATCCATTAGGATGGATGATAGCATCAACAATAGATCTCATCGCACGAATGGTCCCTTGCTTCCGCGTGGTTTGTATAGCCACTAAATTTCCCTTTAGTCGATGATTCGGTAGATACCGCTTTTCGATATGGACTGTCTCGAACGCGCCTTTCACGCCACTGATCTGCCAGACTTCTTCTTCCTCACCTATCGAAAGGCACGCTTGGGCAAAACCAACAATGATCGCTTGTTCCATCGGGTATTGCCTTGGATGTGGAATATACGCGATTTTTTTTAGAGATTCCTTGTCTAACCGTATGCGTTCTTCTAACATGGCCATTTGCATCCCGTACAAAATGGCCTGTGTCGATCTCAGTTGTCCCATGCGCTCCTGGGCAATCTGCAATCCTTCGACATACCACTCGCGAATCAAAGCGGCAACGGTAGTTCTCTCTTGTTTGTCTATCCTGCCTACTCGTTGTTGCTTGATAAGATGCTTAGGTTCATACGAATCCGCACTCTTGACTTCCTCAGAGGCAGGAACAGGTTGTTGAGCCTGTTCCTTCTCCACTTGAAAAAGATCTCGCAAAAAAATTTTTACATAGCGCCCATTTTCGTCCGTCTCTTCTTGCACAGCACTTCGCTTAACCACACGCCGTATTTCTAACGGGCTATCTTCCGCATAGCGTTCACAAGTTGGATCGTGATCGATATGCCGATCCTGCTTGTATAGCACCTGTACGTGTTCCTTGTACTTTGGGTGATTGCGCACGTTCATGCGTACACGATCCGTTTCACGACAGGTGCAATACAACACCGCCTTATTTGCGCGCCAAGCGTGCAATAATTCTTGATTCCCATGCTTGTTGCCAGTGGCTACTTGCGCATACGATATCATGTGCGGTGCTTGCCCTTCGATTAAGACAAGCAAGCTATTGCTCATCTTCATCACCACGGTCATACACTATTTTTTCTAGTTCACTCACATCTTGCTTGTACGACAATACAACACCCGCAAACTCCTCCACGGTTTGCACATATTTATCTAGTTGGCTGTGCCAATAGGTACGCGGCGTATCAAATTTGTTACTATGTTCCTGCATTAATACTTCAAATTCTGATCGAAGACGTTTGATCGTTGTTTCGGCTTGCTTGAGCTTTAAATCCACCAAATTTTCTCGATACCGTTCTTGCATCACCTCGTCATTGAAATCTAAGATTGCCGATTTTTTCATCACCCGCTCCATAGATGGTTTGCGTTCTATGTCAACCACTGAGCCGCCCAACCGCTCCTCATTCCTCTTTGCTTCTTGTGTTTCATATGATCCTATTTCTTCTTCCTGCAGATCATCGTCATGATCCTGATCTAGTCCTATTGATTGTACTCTTTCTATCTCTCTTTCCTTATACTTCCACAACATAATTGCTGCCGTTACTTCCGAGTCTCTAATTTCTGTCGCTTCTTTATGGGATGCATAAAACCAATCTTGTGCTTCTACTGGCAAAGTGGACAAATTAGAGCCTGCGCGCACGCTAATCATTCCTTTACTAACCATCGCTTGCAGGTCTGGTGTTAAATCTGTCAATCGAGCGTACTCCCTTATTCGGCTTGTGGATATACCTATCTTTTTGGACAAATCGTTTAATGTTGTTCCTTTATCGGTTCTGTTTCCTCCATGAGTGATTCCGTATATCCTTTTTGCTACAGTGATAATATTTGTGATAATCATAGGATCTTTTTCTAATGGTGTGCGGCTTAGATTGTCTTCTACCATACGGTCAATAGATGCCTCAACATCCATTGATTCGTACATCACTGGCACAGTTTCTAATCCTAGTTCGATAGCAATGGTTCTTCTTTTATGTCCACAGACCAAAATATTACTATCTTTAATGGCAATGAGCGGGTAATCAATGCCGTGTGTAATCATGCTGTCCTTGATGCGTTCATATTCTGACGCTAATTGGATCTTGTCCGAATTGTACTTTGCATATTGAGGATTAGGTATGAGTTGATGTGGACTTACTTGCATTATTTCTCGCATATTTAATTCCTCCCGTAAATTCAATATTATTTTATTTTCCAAGTGCTACTTTGTAGCACTTGAAACTTCTTTATGATTACTTGTAATTAGTAATCGTCAAGAGCTCGTAATGGCTCTTGCTCGTAACATATTTTTCTTACAACTCAACATTAGCATCTTGTCAACCCCAAAAACCCTCCATTTTCACTACTCTTTTGGCTCCAGATCATAAAGATATTGCATGTACCGACTTCTCTGTACCAACTTGCCCATATACGTTTTCGGCGCTGAACAATACAACTGATCTTTAGCTCGTGTCATCGCCACATAAAACAGTCTCGTTTCCTCTCGAATCTCTTCTGGCTTGGCGGATCGCTCATGCGGTAAAAAACCCTCCACGGCTCCCACGATAAAGACCGTGTTGAATTCAAGTCCTTTACTCCGGTGGATCGACATCAATTGCACAGCATCATCTTTTCCTTCTTCCGGTTTCGATTCACGTAATGTCCGATCAACAAAAGCTAAAAACGCTTCTTTCGTTTTGAACTTGGACGCGGACCGTAGCAACACATCTACCCATTTCACTGGTTCATCATCTTTCGCATACGCTAATTCCTTCATTCCTGAAGTGAGTAGCCACCTTAACCCATCTGCTGGCGACTCTCTTCTTTGCAACTCTTCAATCGCACTGGTCAAATCCCACAGGTTACGATGGTCCTCAACCCCACGCCAACCAAGCTCCACGAGTTCCTCAATCTCTGTTTGTCCGATTCGCCGATTCGGTTGATTGATAATCCCCCTCCAATGATCCGCATTCTCCGTATCGATCGATGTACGCAGATAATCCAACGCTGCCTTCACTCGCTTCGATGCAAAAAATGGCGTATCTCCCACCACTTCATACGGTATCCCCTGTTCACTTAACGCCTCCGCGTAAATCTGCGACTGCGCATTGGTTCGATACAGCACGGCATACCCTCTATAGGGAAAATGACGGTTTAGAATGACTCTCGCCACCATATTCGCTTCCGCTTGCTCATCATCTACCTCAAAGGGTGCGTACCCTGAATACTCATCATCACGTCCCACGCCTGGCTCCACGACCTTATCGATATGAAACCCCTGATTGAAATGGTTAATCAGGTCATTGGACAACCCGACAATCACAAAGAATGAACGATAATTACGTGTCAAATAGTACATCTTTGTCCCTACATACTTCTCCTTCATCTCTTGCATCAACTCAGGTCTCGATCCTCGAAAGCCATAAATTGCTTGCCAATCGTCCCCAACGCAAAACAGGTTGCGGCGTGGTGCTGCCACTTCTTTGAGCCATTCCCACTGTGCTCGATTCGTATCTTGAAACTCATCCACCAAGACATACTCAATGCCCTCTCGCCATGTCAAAGCGACACGATCTTTCTTTCGCAGCGCCTGCAACGTCATCACAATCAAATCTTCAAAGTCCACACGCTTACTGTTCGTCTTCAATCGCTCATACGTTGCATACATGCGTTGTAAGTCAGGGTCCTCTACTTGTTCCGGCATGATCCCCTCGCTCTTTTGACGCATGATCCGCATCATCCACTCGTTCGCGTCCACCTGCTCACGCAGATTGCCGCTCTCTTTCTCCAGTGCCCACTCCACCACATGGGTGCTATCCACCAAAACCTCCACCTGCGGGTTCATCTCCCGCAACAATCGAAACGCCACGGCATGCATCGTTTCCATGCGCACCTGTTTCGCTCGCTCCCCAACCTCATGCACCAAGCGTGCTTTCATCTCTTGCGCTGCCTTCTTCGTGAACGTACACGCTAAAATACTTCGAGGATGCACACCCGCTTCGATCAATCGCTTGATTCGTGCAATCAGCACCCGCGTCTTGCCGCTCCCTGCCGCCGCTACCACTAAAGCAGGGCCTGTCCCATGCATCATCGCCGCTTCTTGTTCATTCGTCAGCTCCACTTCATCCCAACCCCTTTCTACTGTTTCATCTTCATCCTCTTGATCTGGATCATAGAAACACTCTTTTACCTCTACCTCCTGCAATGACGGCATATCGGTCAGTCTCTTGACTCCCTTCGAATGTGCCAGCTTATGCATGACCTCTCCCATCAGCGCATTAGGTGCCGTCAACCACAGATACGCCGCGACTCGCTCTCCTTTCACGCTCACACTCGCAAACGCTTCATCGCCCAGGTGTCCCCACTGAATCAGACTCGCGATATTCCCGTTCCACGCTGCCAGCACCGACCACGTCTCGTTGATCTTCGCGACAATGGTCCCACCGCCGATCATCCAATCCTTTCCCTCGCTATACTTTTGATAAAACTCACCGCCACTTTTTACGCCAACTATCCGTTCCAACGTCTCATACGACCACGCGCCATAGTCAAAGATCGATCGAAAATAAGACTCGGGATTTTGCACTACGTCTTCATACGGCAACGCATACAAGGCATGGCTGACGTCACTATTCCTGCTTAGCCAATCCTTCATACTTTTCACCGCCGATGCATACCCTTTTCGCTTCACGAGTACCACGATTTTGAGCGCACGATCGCCATGGATTTTTTGCATTCGATGGAAATACCCATGCACGTGCTTATACGTTCGCTCCTTCAATCCAAAGGGTACGAGGTACATCGGCATCCCCTCTTCCCCTCTTCGGATACCTGCTTGCGACCCCTCCTGATCCTCCATCCGCCCATACGTGAACGTCCACCCCCGTTCGTACATCCCATCACGCATCATCGCAATATTGAGCTCCTGATACGCGATCCCCTTATACACCGTATCCTTTCGATCAAACGCCAGTTTCCCCGTTTCTTCATCTCTTTTCTCCACGAACGTTTTGACCGCCATGTACGTTACATCGTAATACCGACTCGCCCGATGCTCCTTCGTCACCTCTTTCAATTTCCATTCTCGCCGCCTCCCTTTTTCCAGCAGCGACCACAAGCTATACACCCTCTGCCGATACGTATTCAACAATCGCGCCATTTGCGCATAGGTCACCACCGGTACGTTCGATAACGCTTCATCAAGTTTCTCCGTCATATCGCGCAACTCTGCTTCGCTCGGTTTACGCCCACTTTGTCCCGCCATCTTGTCCTCCTGCCTTCCGTTACTCTTCTATGGCTTGATCCGCAAAACGCTTCGCGTTTCACAGATCAAGCCACCGATCACTATGCCCATAAGATATTTTTACACCCACTCTACCTGATCGAATTTATCCGTTTTGTCTTGCCATTTTCTTTGGATTAACCCTAGTCAATCAACGCTAACAACTTCCATCTCAAACTTACAATGAGGAAATTCAGGACATTGTAAGTTTTTTAAACGGTGAAGAGAGGGGCCATAAACACGATGAATAAAGGATATAAGACTTACAATGCAGCCAATTCACCATCAAAAATTGCGTTGTAAGTCTTTTTCCCTGTTTTTACCTCATTTCTTCGAAGAATCGAAGCCAATCATTCCTTTCTATACCCTCGCAAACGGACCTCTACCATTTCGAGAGCATCCCTATTCTGTTGTTCTTGTTGTCTGATCGTTAATGTTTTTACATAGTCAAACGTATCTACAGGAAACACGTGATGTCTTGTCATCTGATCGATCATCACTTTTAAATGATAATTATCTGGATCTAATGGCGCTTTTGCATCCACGATAATTTCCAGTTCAATTTGGGAAAATAGATAGTTTTGATCCCTTCCTTGGTACTCCCAATCATGCGGATGCGCTGACGGAGGATAGTGAAAACGATCAAAATACTTGAATTTACCATCCAATAAATGACCGAAAATCTCACGCCAAAACTGAGTTTCACGAAAATATGTTTCTTTAGCCGTGAGATAAAACGGTCTGATCTTCATGTATTTTTTTGAACGAAAGAAGATTTCAGGTATCAAAAAAGAAACCGTTTTTGCCTCATAGTCCATGATCATGCTCACTGGATACTCTTCTCTTGTGACAACGGAACTTCTTGTTCTTTCCTTGTCGGTTTGATCAAAAGGCCGCACAACGATATACCGTGAGTCTAGGACATCGGCATACATCTGTTCTTGCACGATGCCATAGACGCGTTCCAACAAGTTTTCATAGTCCTTAAACAAGCTGTAATCAGCCAGTCCATCCTTCCCTACGTGATGAAGAATCTCGCGATAATCGTCAAATAGATCGACATATTTGGCTCGAAATGAACGCCAAAAGGCAACTCGATCAAACGATGGATCAGGAACATAACGATTCGCATCGTTGTTGATCTTATTTATGGCGAATTCCTTTCTTGCTTTCTCCACCTTTTCTTGAATCTCTTGTTCGGTTTTGATCCGCCAACGTTCATTGAGAAGTGCAAGAGCTTCTTCTGGATTCGCCGATTGTCTCGCTTTCCATTCCTCTTCATACCATTGATGGAGCGATTCCCTTTGTTTTTCTTCTCTTTCTTTGATCATTTTTTCTGCTGCAGTCATTCTTCGCACTCTTTGTTGTTTCTTTTGCATAGACACCACGCTCCTTATAACGAGCGTAACGGAAAAAGCAAGTTAAAAACCCTCCATTTTCACTACTCTTTTTTGCACGCTTTCATACAAAAAAACGCACAGGGGATCGCCCTAGTGCGTTTCATTCCATCAGGTAAGCACAACATATACTGTATACGTTGTGCTTACGTAGTCTGTTTACGTTACGTCTACGTTTACCGTATACGTAGACGTAACGTAAACATGATTAACCTTGCAATTTCCTCATCAAATCAAGTGCTCGTTGGTCTGGTTGATTCGCTACATCCGATTGTTTTTCATATTGATTTTGCGCTTGGTCTAGTCCAATCATCGTTTCATTTTTAGTCGCATGTTCCTCATGGTTATTTAACGCTTCACGCATCCTTTCAACAGTAGGACCCGTTGCACCCAATAATTGATAAGCGTACATCGTCAGTGCTTTTTTAAAAATTGGACTATCTACCATAGCGATTTGTTCATCTGATACCTCTGGCAAATCAATGGAAACATGTCGCGACTGTTGCATCCGATCTTCCGTTATTTTCGAGAAGAAGAAACTGTTAATCGCACCTGTTTTACCAGAAGTCGGACGTTTGGCAATCCGTTTCAAATGGCTCAAATCATCCGACGATATATTTTCCGGGATTCGGAATGAAAGAACATCCCCAGCTTTTAAGTCTGGCTTGCGTGACATGCTTTACACTCCCTCGATGGCTGGCGTCACTCGCTTGGAGAGGACAAGGATCTTCCAGTAAGACTCAACAATCATCCAAATGCTTTCATCTGCCGATTCTTGCCATCGAAGCGGATAGACATGCCTGCTGTTCTCGTTGACCGCCGTCAAATAGGGTCGAATAAGTGCCGAACCTCCACCAATCTGAAAGACCAACTCTACATCGGACACTTTCTTCCACATCCGTCCCAGATGATCGTGTTGCGCCTTCGCGCAAGCCGTTAAAACTTCATCAACCACATCTTTTATTGAAGTCAACTTGCCATCGACAAGAATATGGTTTTTGCGTTCATCTTTGGCTAACAATACATCGCGGACTAAGTTACGACGCGAACGGATTCGATGATGATACCGTTCATACACTTGCTCAATGATCGTATCCAAGTATTCCGATACACCACTATTAAGCCCGTCTGAATTCATGTTATCTGGTTCACCACGTTCAATCACCGCAGAATCTGTTGACAACCCGCCAATATCGTTGATGAGAATCGACTTATTCAACAACTCTTCATTTTTAATTCGACCCTGCTCATCGGTGACTAGAAACATCATGGCAGCTTGACCTTCACTGGATATACTCACTGTGTCAAATTCAATACGTACCACTTTCTTGCCAATCTCAGGCGTTTGGAGAAACTCCACCTCGTGTACTTTTCCCATTAACCGATCACGGAAAGCTTCTTTTGTGCCTGGCTTCTTGATTTCTTTTAGCGGTAATCCAGTTGACAAGGCATACCGACATTCAACCACTCCGTTACTGTTGGCTTCACCATGTTTTGCGGCATCTATTGCCAAGGTCACCAAAAGCATAATGATTGCTTGATCATTAGACGATTTTGCATCACCCGGTTCTGGTTCATGATTATCCGAATATCGCGTGGCCAAATTACCTACTGTATACACTCCACTTTTGACAAGCGACGGGCTAGTTACTCGACAGTGAATCCCTTCATACAAGCTACTTTCCAGAGACACAACACCACGATCGGCTGGTGCTTCTGCAACCACATTGGGAAGAATGATCCCTTTCCCAGTTTCAAATATCGCTTTTACACCATCATTGCCAACATCAATGGCCGCTAAGTGAATCATCATGTTAAAAAATCCCCCTTCTATATTTATGACTACGTTATGTATACGTAGACAATCTAATAAATACAATATAACGTCTACTTAATGTTTACGTTGACGTGATATTTGTTATTATGAATGAATATATACTATATTTCAAGTGATTTTATTTACGTCTACGTAAACTTAACGTAGACGAATATATTTTGCGTATACATGAAGAAAACGCTACATAGTCATTTCAATGAGGCAGTAAGTCACCTAGTGATTGTTGGAATCTCACGTTTTTTTATCGGAAGAAAGTCAAAAAAAAGCCACCTTCTTGGCGGCTTTTCCTACTTCTACTTCGACGACCCAAATGCAAGCATGACGCCAACAAAAAGACTAAAAAGAGCAAATGCCCGCATCATGAAACGCTGTGCTCGTTCATCGCTCAATCATGAGCACCCCCACACTAAACAGAATGTCTGCGACAAAGACTAACACGCCAACTGGAATTAATTTTGCGTTTTCTTCATCTACATATCGTCTGCTGACCCTCTGCAACCACGTTTTTAGAAGGGGTGCAAGAAGAAATCCTAGCGCAAAGAGGAGGAGAGCAGGAACAAGTCCTCCTCCTGCCCCAAGCGCCATACCCATCTTCCAGTCGCCACCGCCAAGCCATCCAAGGAGTCCTGGGATGAACAATAGTACGCCCATGCCTACAAGTCCAATGATCGAAGGCTCCAAATGATGTTGGACCCCGTTATAAAAAAGAAAAAATGCAATCCACGGTAGCGTCCACCAATCTCGAATGAGGCGAGTCGTGAGATCTTGATAAGCGACTACTGCTAAAAAAATGAATAGAAATAGTACATCATGAACCATAGACGACACTCACTGGATGCCAAGATTCAACAGGTACATCTTCACTTGTGTAGACAGGTACAGTCTTCATGATATACGTAGGCACAGAAACGTAGGCATAGGTTGGTTCGGTTTCTAACGTATAGCTTGGTTCGGTTGTGTACACAGGTCGCGTTTCCTCTGTATACACGGGTTCTGTTGAGTAGCGCGCTTCTGTCGCATACACAGGTTCCGATACCGTAGTATATACAGGCTCTGTAGTGTATACAGGTTCACTTGTATACACGGGTTCTGTGGTATATACAGGCTCTGTAGTATACACGGGTTCTGTTGAGTAGGTTGGTTCAGACACATACTCCTCGCCACACCAGCGATCTCGTTGATTGCCATGACATGCATATTCAGCTACTTCATGGCTACCTGTTTGCACTGTCTTTGTTCCAATCAATACGGTTCGTGTGCCTGTTTCTACCGTTCGAGTCCCCGTTTCTACGCTTTTTGTCCCTGTCTCCACCGTTCGAGTCCCTGTTTCTACGGTATGACTAGCATATCCAGTCAGAACACGTTCATCACCTGCAAATACTTCTTTTGATCCTGTTTGTACCGTTACTGTCGTTGTCCCTGTTTGTACCAGATGAGTGCCTGTTTGTACCTCTTGTTCTGTCGTTCCCGTCTGTTCATAGACTTCATGTGTGCCTGATTGTTCCTGTTCTTGTTGAGTCCCCGTTTGTACATTCTCTGATCGATACGTTGTGGTCGTATAACCTCCGGTAATCGAAACCGGTTGACTTTGTGCGATTGTTTGGGCGAAAGCAAGAGGAGCTACTAAAAAAGGAGCCATCACAATCACACCGATGACCCATTGTTTTGTCATGGTTTTCACCCTCCAGTGACGACTTGTGCAATAAATTGTTGGGTTTGATCTTGTAGAGCTGTGATCGTCGTCGATACGCGTTCACCTGATGTTGCAGAGGCAAGGACTTGTCCTGTTGTTTGATTGACGATCTCTAACACATAAGGACTTACGATCGGTTGATTCACCGTAGCCGTCAGTGTTACTGCATTGTTATCTGTATCTGCACTAGCTGTTAGCTGAACGGTATACGCCGGTTCGACCGTGATCGATGTTTGATGAGATACGCCATCAGCACCCATTGTCAAAGGAAACGTACCCACAGTACTCCCGCTCACGCTAAAAATTAGTTGTCCTTGCGCATTGGTCAGTCCATCCTCACCGCCATAGGATGTGTCAGAGATTTCACTTCCCGTCATGGACAATCCCGATGCAGGCTGAATCCACACAAACTGATGGGCCAAAGGCTCTCCTTGAAAGGTCACTGAATCGACGACTTGCTCACTTTGTCCTGCAATCAACGCGCTGACTGGTTGAATCGTCACATCAGGCTTGGGCGCCGAGCTAGGATAGGTTGACGACTCTTGCATCACAGGGCGTCCTGTAGGCGTGATGGTCATGTTCACTTGATCACCTGGTCGGAACACCCAGTAGGGATGACCATCTGAAAAAGTCGTTGCATCACCCTCGCCATACCCACTGCTAAAAGAAAACACCACCTGATTCGGTGTCCACGACTGTACCACGGGCACGACGGAGGATCCATTCGCGTTGAACTCCCATCCCTGTGTTGCATCTCCGCCTGAAATCGTGCCTCCACTTCCTAGCTCTGATCCTTGGATCGTCACCACAGGAGGAAATACACTTGTGTTCCAGACTACATCCGAAACGGTAGGATCATCATTCCCAGGCAAAACAGGTGTCCCTGTTTCGTTCGCATAGGATAACGAAGAAGCCACGCTACTCGTTGACGTGGTTCCGGACGTTCCATTCCCGCAGTTGTTCCATAACTTGCAATCTAGGCTTTGATTGCTGATCACCGCTTTGTCTGCCCCTTGATTCACGGCAATCCATCCCACAGGGACGATCCCAACCAATAACACGCCAAGCGTTAATCCGCC
>NZ_JALBUF010000023.1 GCF_022606465.1 Sulfoacidibacillus ferrooxidans | reverse complement strand
TGTTTTAACGAACACGGAAACATTGTCTTCTCAGTATATCGCGAACTTTATGATTATTCACATTGAATTACACTCTAAGTTCAACAAGAAAAATAACCTGTCGTTGCATTTTCATACAACAAGCCGGTGTCACGGTTCTTATATCACCGACTCAATAATTCCCATAAGTGTAGCTGTATCCATAACAGTGGCAAATTCGTGATTAAGGCTAACTAAATTGATTTCATGAATTTCTTCGGGTGAATAATACTTCCCTTTATCTCCCATACGCCCAAAAGTTGCCGTAGCATCTGAAATGAGGTATGGCTTAAATCCAAGGTTTGCTGCCATGCGGGTCGTTGTAGAAATGCAGTGATCCGTCGTTAGCCCTACAATAACGATTGTTTGATACCCATTCTTTCTCAAACAGTCTTCCAAATCTGTGCCGATGAATGCACTTTTTACACTTTTTGGAACAGAGGTTCATAAAGTAAGGGCTTTACACCATCTTTAATTTCACTTCCGATATGGTCTCTACGAAGAGGACTGGTAGAACTCATAGATAAGTGCTGAACATGAAAGACAGGGCGATTCGTTTCTCGCCAGTGGCGAAGAATCCTTTCAATATTTCCTTCCGCTTGTAAGTTGTTGCGTTTTCCCCACACCGGGTCATCGAAACCTCCGCCACTAAAATTAGCTTTCGGTGTCCTATTTTACTATAAATGCTATTGGACTCTCCGGCCCGATAGCCCCGTAACGATGACTTGTCTACTCTGAATGTTTATGCCATTCCCGATGCAGCCGCCATCCAGCTTTCTTGCCCCCGTAAGTGACTATTTATACTGACTTAACTCACCACCCATTTCAAATGGGGTTTCCGTATTTCCTTGTTTCGTATATCCATCTAACTCAATTTCTGGAGTGTTAAAATCAAGCAGTGTTGAATCGCCAAAGACTTGTTTTATTGGAGCGTAAAAAGTGAATTGTGCAGACTGTCCTTTATCCAAAGTAACTATTGCTTGGTTTGTTCTCCCTTGAATTTCAAAGGGATTCGACTGACTGCCGTTTTGAAGTTTTATTGGATAACTAAGATATAAGGAAAGATGGGTCAATTCCATAGACGAGGTACTTGTTATTTGAATCGTGTATGATTTCGCACCGTTCATTGACTGGCGATTAACCAACTTGAAATGTACGTCTTTATAATTAAATGTTTGCGGCGGTGCGGTTGAACATCCTGATACCAGCATACACAACGCCACACTACCCAACAACCAAGCAAATTTTTTCAATTCTATTCCCCTTCCAAAAACATCGTTATTTTGTCGTAAACCTGCCCAAGAGCGACATAACCCAAGAAATCCCTTGCTATATATTTATGCATCGACGTAAGCAAATCCTTCTTCGAGATCAGCACCCGTTATTATGAACTCAAGTTACGCACCGTTCATTCCATCATTCCGGCCACTTGCCTTTTGGCTCAAGCGTGTCATGGTGTTTCGCTTGTTTGTCGTGACGCGATTTATATGGATGGGGTTCACTGGTACCTAGCTCCGACCCGGATTCACTCTATCTGGCACGGCTACGTTGTCCCGTGAGCTATCGCAAAGCCGCATTACTGCTGCCCCACGTCACGGTAGGTTCGCGTCTACAGTCCTGGACGGGTGGATTTTCACCACATGATTACCGACGACTTTCAAGTCGCAACCCTTAAGCGTAATATCTACCCTCCTATAGTTAGCGACCCAGTTTAACAGATAATCATCAAGGTAAACGTTGAATCGAGTTCGCATGACTTTCTGATACATCAACTATTAGTAATTATTTTTACTGTTTAAAGTAACATTTAATTGACTTATAGAGTAATTATAATTACAGTAAAGACGAATAAGTCGAAGGTGGTGGGAAAATGGATGACGATATTCGATTAAACGTACCACTTCTACGCCGTCGTATTCCGAACCTGACGACAGTCGCCAAAGCATCTGGGCTCCGTCCTGCGACTGTCTCAAATTTGTGTGCTGGAAAAATATCGTTAGCAAAAGCTGAAGTTCGTACCTTGGTCACTTTAGCAACACTAGCTGGTTGCACTTTAGATGAATTGGTTATTAGAGGGGGAGGAATTGCTATGATGGTATCTGGTATTAAGGTTTTAGACCTCTTCGCACCTTTATTTCGAGGCGGTACTGTCGGTTAGGTTGCACGTAGCAACATGGGGCAGTTGGTACTAGTTCAAGAGTTATTTCATCGATTTAGTCAGTGGAACTATGTAACGGTATTCTGGTCACCATTTACTGCTGAAGAACTGGGCGATGATGACATTCACAAAGGTATTTCAGTATTTTGAAGGGCGCTACAACTGCAACCGAATTCACTCAGCGCTTGGCTATAAAACACCTCAGCAGATGGAGGATCTATTGTCTGCGTCAGTTGCGTAAAATAGTTCTTCGATTTATGTCCAGTAACTTGACAGAGGTCCATTATGAATTAGCCAAAACAGGCAGCATTACATGGGGGGCATTTTGTGAAGCAGCGATCAGGGTATGAAGTGTGGAGAAGATATCTGTCACCCCATTTGAGGGAGTTGGCGGGGTTGATGGTTTTGGTTTTGGTAGGCACGGGCCTTCAACTTATCAACCCACAAATCGTGCGATTGTTTATTAACTCTACATCAGAAAAGAGAAGTATTTCTGCACTCATTGTTATCGCTTTAGTGTACATCGTAGTGGCAATTGCTGCACAGGGCACCTCGCTTGCTGCGACGTATCTTGGTGAAAAGGTGGCTTGGAAGTCGACTAACGCTTTGCGTACCGACTTAGCAGCCCACGCTCTACGATTGGATATGACATTTCACCATCAACAGACCCCTGGGGTCATGATCGAACGTATAGATGGTGATGTATCGGTTTTGGCGAACTTCTTTTCACATTTTGGAGTCAAAGTAGTGAGCAATTTTTTACTGCTCTTAGGCATGCTGGCTTTACTGTTTCAAATAAATTGGATGATGGGAGCAGCGTTTACTGTCTTTACTGTGATCGCGATGCTTGTTTTGAAAAGGATGCGCAACTATGCAGTACCGCGCTGGGGTGATACCAGGCAAAGCAGTGCTAGCCTGTTTGGGTTTTTGGAGGAGCGGTTGGCAGGAACGGAGGATGTTCGCTCGAATGGGGCCACGCAATATGTGATGCGGCGATTGTTTGAATTAAGCCGTACAAAGCTTTGGACTGACAAAAAAGCGTACTTCGCTTCCGGTGTGACATGGAATACCACCATTTTGATTTTCGCTATTGGAACGGGGATGGCGTGGTCATTCGGGGCGTATTTGTTCTGGAAAGGATCAATTTCGCTGGGGACGGCGTTTTTGATTTATATGTACGTTAACATGCTTCGAACGCCGGTGGAACAGATCGCCCAGCAATTTCAGGATTTGCAGAAAGCGCAGGCTTGTATACAGCGAACACAGCAGTTTTTGAGTATCGATAGTAAACTGGTCGATGGCCCGGGTAAGGAGCTTCCAAAGTCGGCGTTGGCCGTTGAATTTGATAATGTACGTTTTGGCTACAAAGAGGATGAGATAGTACTCAAAGGGATCAATTTTTGCTTGGAGTCTGGGCAAAAGCTAGGCCTTTTGGGCCGAACTGGCAGTGGGAAATCCACAATTGCGCAATTGTTGTTCCGCTTCTATGACGTGCAACAGGGTTCCGTTCGCTTAGGTGGTGTTGATGCTAAGCTTGCAACGATCGAACAATGGCGAAGTCGTTTAGCCATCGTCACACAAGAGGTGCAATTGTTCTCGGGCACGATTCGCGATAATCTAACCTTTTTTAATCCAGCGATTTCAGATGCGAAAATCCTGGATGCATTTGAACGGCTAGGACTGTTAGAGTGGTTAAATTCGTTAGAAAACGGTCTCGACACACAGCTAGGTGCAGGTGGTGAGGGATTATCGGCTGGCCAAGGGCAACTTCTCGCCTTTGCAAGAATCTATCTACGAGACCCAGGTCTAGTCATTTTCGACGAAGCCTCCTCTCGACTCGACCCAGCAACGGAGCGATTGTTGTCTCAAGCAGTAGAAAGATTGCTGGAGAATCGGACAGGTATCATTATCGCCCATCGTCTTCAAACAATCCAACGGGTAGACCATGTCATGATTTTGGATCAAGGAAAAATCATCGAGTACGGTAAGCGCGAAGAATTGAAAAGATCCGATACCTCGCGCTACGCGCAGCTTCTTCGTCATGGGATGGAGGCCTTGCTGGCATGAATACGAAACAATTGCTGTACGCTCTAGTGAAATTTAGTCCATGGAAATACTTATTGTATGCGTTTTTTGCGATCGCCGGGTGGGTTCTGCTCATTTTGCCTGCTTATTTTGGGAACCGTTTTTTTGATTCGTTGAGTAATCATGCAGCTGCGAATACAGTATGGGGAATCATTGCCCTCTTTCTGATGGGAAATGTGGCTCGAATCATGACTAATTTCGGAAACTTTGATACAGATGTCGTTTTTCGCAATTCAATAGGTCTTCTAATGAGAAAAAATATGCTACAGAACATCTTGAGAAAACCGGCTGCAAAAGCGTTACCATTTTCTGCTGGTGAAGCAATCTCTAATTTCAGGGAAGACGTCGAAGAGGTAACGGTCTTTTTAGGTTGGGCTGCATTTTTGGATGTCGTAGGAGCACTGGTCTTTGCCAGCATCGCTATTGTCATTATGATGCAGATGCAGTGGATGATCACGCTTGTTGTGTTTATACCACTGACAGTCGTAACGTTCTTGGCACAGAAGGCTGGCAAGAGAATTGACAAGCTTCGTCAGTACAGCCGAAAGTCTACCGCCAACCTAACGGGATTTATAGGTGAATTGTTCGGTGCAGTTCAGGCAGTTCAAGCGAATACTTCCGAACGTTCGGTTATGAACCGTTTTCAGATGGTCAACCAGGAACGTCAGGATGCGATGATTAAGGAAAGCGTGTTTAGTGCGGTTCTTTCCTCTGTCTTTACTAATATCGTGGATGTAGGAACCGGCATTATTCTGTTGCTGGTTGCAGCTTCGATGAGAGACGGTTCCTTTACAGTTGGTCAGTTTGCTGCCTTTATTTATTATTTAACCTTTATCGCGCAACTTTCTCGACGTTCCGGGTTGCTCTCCGCCAAATTGAAGCAAGTAACGGTCTCGTTTGACCGCATTAACAAGTTGCTGCAAGGGGCTCCCAAAGAAGAGATTGTTAAACACGGTCCAATTTATCTAAAGGAGTCGCTGCCGGAAGTACCATATGTGGAGAAAACGCAAAGCCATCACTTGAATTCGCTGTTGGCAACAGGATTATCGTTTTCGTACGAGGATACGGGAAGAGGTATTGAAAATGTGAATCTAGAACTTAAGCGTGGTGCCCTGACCGTTGTTGTCGGACGAATTGGTTCCGGTAAGACGACATTGCTGCGTGCGCTGATTGGTCTTTTGCCCGTAACAAAAGGAGAAGTGTATTGGAACGGTGAGAAGGTGAAAGATGCCGCCACTTTTTTCACGCCTCCGCGAAGTGCTTATGCACCTCAAGTTCCTCGATTGTTCAGCGATTCATTAAGGCAGAACATTTTGATGGGGTTACCGGAATCGAACGTCGATTTGGAAAGTGCTATTCATCTTGCAGTTTTGGAAAAGGATATAGCACAGTTTAGTGAAGGGCTGGATGTGAAAATTGGATTGCGCGGGGTTAATCTGTCAGGAGGTCAACGGCAACGGACGGCAGCTGCTCGGATGTTCGTCCGGGAGCCGGAATTGTTTGTTATGGATGACTTGTCGAGCGCACTTGACGTTGAAACAGAATCCCTAATGTGGAATCGACTGTTTACCAAAAGTGACGATGCGACGTATCTAGTGGTCTCACATCGTCGTGCGGTACTGGAACGTGCCGATCAAATTATTGTGCTTAGAGAGGGACGAGTTGTTGGAAATGGTAGATTGTCCGATTTGCTGGAGTCTTGCGAAGAGATGAGACAATTGTTGCTAGAAGAGATGTTAGCATAGCAGATGAGTAATGTGAAATATGTTATTCGCCATTCTCATCGAAACGATCCTGGTCAGGTGCAATTAGAAGGTCGAAAGACCAGCTATCTAATGTCAAGCACTCAATTGAGTTCTAAGAACAATGACGGAAAGTGATTTTGGACGCATCTATATAAGCCTGCCATAGACAGACATATTTTTAATTTTCAGTATAAAATGCTGTCCTACGCGATTGGCTCGTATGGCTTTTTGTCCCGCAGAACGGCGTGAATGATGTACGTCATTTTACGCGCTACAGCGCCCGTTGCAGCTAGATGGTGTTTGCCTTGTGCCCGCTTCTGATCGTAAAAATCCTTGAGGATTGGGTTGTGTATTTTCGCAACACTTGCGGCAAGCCAAATGGCGCGTCGCAAGTAGGGTGAGCCTCGTTTGGACATTCGGTTACGTGTTCCGGTAAATTCTCCTGAACTTCGTACCGTTGGGTCGATTCCGGGAATCGTCACGAGATTGGTGTCAACGCTTTTGAGACGTTTTTCGATCTCGACATCCAGGGAATCCAACTGTTCCTCTGTAAAGCGAATTTGCTGAAGCAGCAGGCGCAATTGTAGCCGAAATGCGTCGAGTGCTGTGTCGATCCCAAATGAAGACTCGGCGGCGGATTTGATTTCCTCGGCTTTGTCTAAACCTAGGCGATTTCGACTGTGTTTGGCGATGAAGGCTGCCAGCTCTTCCGTATCTACGGCAAGGATTTCTTCTGGCGTGGTGTCATTCATCAACAATTCGGAAGACGTCTTGCCAAACAGGTCAGAGAACAGGCGCTCATATTCAGGAAACAGCATGTCTAAGAGGCCGATGACCTGTCGCTTCAAGTCTGAAATGGAATCGACCAAGCTGAACCGGAATCGACTCAATTGTCGCAAGGCAACGATCTCGTCACTGCCGAGTTCTGTTGTGGTGTACCGTCCAAAGCGTAATACTTCAGCGATGATGAATGCGTCTTTCGTGTCATTCTTGGTCTGTCGAATGTACATGTTGCGAAATGCATCCGACTGAATGGGATTGATGACATGAACCTTTACACCATGTTTACGGAGAAACGAGTGTAACGCTAGCCAGTAGTGACCTGTGGCCTCCAAGGCTACTTCTGTGAATGACAAATCGTGATCGACATTCTGCATCCACTGGATTAGCTTCTGACCACCAGCCTGAGAATTTGTGAAACGTAGCGTCTTGCCTTGAATCTGCCCAGTTGAGTCGATGATACAGGCTTCATGATTGCGTTTAGCAATGTCAATACCAACAAAATACACAGCACGTACACCTCCAAGTCGGTCGGATCCGCACAACCTTGGTGTTAGGATGAAATAGTAGACACAACGAATTGAGAATGTAAAAATAAGGTGATTTGGGTGTGAGCTACATGACACAGAAGTACGACAAGGAATTCAAACTTCATGCTGTCCAATTAGTTTCGGAAAGTGGGAAACCAGCAAGCCAGGTCGAGCGTGAACTGGATGTATCTCCAAAGACGTTGTATGGCTGGCTATTGAAGTTCAAGGAGGATCCAGCTACTCCGTTCGTTGGTAGCGGGAACCTTAAGCCGGACGCAAAGGCTTTGCGGGATCTTGAGCGGGAGATTCGCGAACTACGAGAGGAGAACGTCATCTTAAAAAAAGCGGCGCGCATCTTCATGAACGACCGGAAGTAAAGTACCCATTCATCGATAGATACCGCTCCACATTTCCGGTTGAGAAGATGTGCAAGATGTTGGATGTATCTCGGAGCGGGTATTACGCATGGCGCAGGCGCCCGGAGAGCGAGCGTTTCAAACTCCTAAATCGAATCACGAAGCGGATTCATCAGATATTTGTGAAGTCTCGTCGACTTTATGGCAGCCCCAAAATCACGCAAATCCTGCACAGAGAAGATGGTGGCTACCATCACGAACTTCGCAGTCGTACGGTTCGCAAGTATAAGGCGACCACATAATCAAACTATAACTACCCGGTACATGAGAATGTGCTGAACCAGACATTCGTCGCAGAGCGGCCAAACCAGGTGTACATGGCGGACATAACCTACATTCCGACGGATGAGGGCTGGGTCTATTTGGCGAGTTTAATGGACTTGTACAGCCGGAAAATCGTGGGCTGGCATGCCGATGCACGAATGACGAAAGAATTGTGCATCACGGCGCTAACCCAGGCTATTAAACGTCAAAACACCGTAGGCTCTGTACTGCATCATTCAGACCGTGGGAGCCAATCCACCTCTCATGACTACCAGAACAAGATGCAAGAATACGAAATGGTCGGGAGCATGAGCCGCAAAGGCAACTGCTTTGATCATTCGTGTATCGAGTCATTTCACAGCATCATCAAGCGTGAGCTCGTCTATCTGGAAAAGTGTAAAACGCGTAAGCAAGCCATACAACGAATTTTTGAGTACATCGAAATTTTGTACAAACGGGAACGCGTTCACTCGTCTATCGGCTTTTTATCACCGGCCGAGCAGAAAGTAAAATATTCCCACGAACAAGAGGTTGAAGTTAGCTGAGTGTCCATATCAGAATACTAAAACTTACAAATTCTCAGTTTGGGGTGTCTATTCTATTGACTTAATACCACATCAACAAAGTAATGGTTGCGTAGACCAGTTTGGTCAATCATTCAACATATCTCCGTATATCGCACTCCGGCCCCATAACGACAGAGTCCAAAAAATCCCTTGGTAGATATTTATACACGAATGGTAGCAAATCCTTCTTTGAGATCAGCGCCCGTTAACGACAAAACAGTGTCAAGCAATTCTCCTTGCAATTATGGCAGATGCCTTTGTCGAGGTACGTATTTCTATGCTCGCCAATTGATTGTGACGCAACCAGGTATCACGAACTGGATCGGGTTTCCCTTTCCATTCATCTGCCCAAAATTCAATTGGCGTTAGATCGTCAATTACAATAAGTCCGCCTACTTCAGTGGCATTAATAACCTTATCGCTGCCCTCTAATTTCGCTGGTTTTGCGTCAACGAATACAAGTTGAAACGGACCTTGTTGAAGAATCTGCTCCCAGTCACCGCAAATGGAATGAACATTCGAACACTCAGAAAACAAAATTCCTGCTTCGATTGCTCTCTTGTGATCATTGTCCACCGTGTAAACATCGAGCGATGTTGCACTGGCAATCCAAGCAGTGCCGACTCCGCATCCCGTTCCAATCTCCGCTATTTTGCCCAATTGAACATAGCCAGCTAGTACATAAAGAAGTTCCCCAACCTCATTTAGACAGGATTTTTTGAAACCAAGCGAGTCAGCTAGATTCACCGCTTGGTTAACAAGTGTTGGTCTTTGCAAGTTTGTGCCCTCCTTCGAATTTAGAAAGCAATACTATTAAACTCTTCGGCCCTTGAGCGCAAGATCGATTTGCGCCACGTTGCGCATGTTTATGCACTGCATCAATTCTACACAGTTTATTTTTCAGTTCAGCTTCCTTTCGTAACGAAAGAACTCGTGCCCATCTTCGTCGGTTTCGGAAGACGTTTTTATAAATCCATGATTCTCGAACAGCTTAATGGACGGAGTGTTATAAGCGAATATTTTATGTGCGGTCAATTTGCTCCACCCAAAACCTTTCGCCTTCTCAATCAGTAATTCTATGACACGACTCCCAACACCACGACGCCGATACCGATTGTCACCGACCACTATCGGTATTAACTCTTCACACAGAGTAACGTCTCCAACTGGAACCCAGCCGCCGTCAAATACCTCAATAATGTAGACTTGTCCTCTTTGCGACAGCCATTTATACATTTTCTCAATTCGATTGTAATCGAATGGCGCTACATTGGGACCTTCCGAAAAATAAAGAACTTCGGCATCTGTATACCAAGGAATTGCAATCTCCACGTCATCAGGTAATACCAAATCACGGAGTCTAACTGGCAATCCGCCGTTCACCATGCTGAGTTCACCTCGCACCTTCCGTTCCATGAGGATATCTATTGGGTTGTTACATGAATTTTCAAGAGATACGCTATGGGATATTACGGCCCGAGAGCTGATAAAGCATCGACTTCCGCTGACGAATGTTTATGCAAACGTCAATGGGAACTGCTTCTCGCAAATACCTCCGTGCGTTCAACGAAATTCATTGGCTAGAACAGAGTAGAGGAAGGAACTTTGCCATTTTCCTTTTACGTAGAAATGTTCTCGCAACAAGCCTTCTTTTGTCATGCCGATTTTCTCCATTACTTTTGCTGAAGCAATATTTTCCGGTCTGCACGTCGCAAAAATTCTGTGAACGTTGAGTTCCCTAAATCCCACTTTGCACAGCGCATATGCTGCTTCAGATGCAAATCCACATCCCCAAAATCCCCTGTTTAGACAATAACCCAGTGAGGCTTGTGAATGTTCCTCAACGTGCAGTCCGCAACCACCGATTAGAAAACCATTTTCTTTGAGGGTTATCGCAAATTCGTAGACCGCCCTGGGCGTCTGTTGTTGAGATTGTATCATCGTGTCTATATAATCTTTTGTGGCATTCTCGGAATTGGGACCCCAATCCATAAACTTAACAAGATCGGCATCTGAAGCATAAACATGAACCTGCTCCCAGTCATCCGCTACAAAATCTCTCAAGATGAGACGCTCTGTCTCAAGGAACATTGTCATATTTTTATACCCGCCTCACACCAATAAAGTTCTGACTTATTCAACACTTCCGTCCGTTTGCGCAATGTTCCGAAAGCGTGTGCCATCGTATAATCATACAACAGGTGGACGCTCAGGGAACTTGAATTTTTGTGCCCGTTAACGCAATAAAATAAGTGGTTAGATTGGTCGTTTCCGACAAACGCATACCATCAGCGGACTATCGGATTGGAAAGGGCTTAAGTCAAAATTGCCATACATTTGTTCCATGTAAAATCCATTATAATGCAGCAGGGCTTCAAGCTCTTGAGGGAAAACGTAACGAATCGCAATTCGGGTATCCGAAATTTCCTCTGCACTTGATTTGGTTTTCCATCGGCGACGGGTCACATAATGCTCCAGTTGGGTTCGGTGGTCATACAAACACCGTTCAGTAACGAAAACGGTTCTTCCCTCTTTATTGACGTACGTACCTGCATCTTCTTCCTTGCCGTTGCTGGTCGACAGTTGTGACATAATGGGATTTCTCGTTTCGAACGCAAAAACGCCATTGCTGTCCAAATGTTTGTGAACTGTTAGCAGTAATCTCTCCTGTGAATGGCGATCCGAAAAGGCTTGAAAGGAGTTGCCAGTGGTAAAAATCATTCGGTAAGTTCGCTGTAATTCAAGATTCCTTGCGTCACCGTGAACCCACTTCACAGAAACGCCGTGCTGTGTTGCTTTTTGCCGTGCGGCTTCAAGCATTTCTTGAGTGATGTCCACTCCTGTGATGTCGTATCCTTGCTCTGCCATTGGAACTGTTATTCGACCCGTTCCGCACGCAATCTCTAAGATGGGGCTTCCGTACTCACGGGCTAAATTCATATAGAAATTTCCGCCGATCTCAAATCCTCCGTTTATGGAATCATAGGTATCAGCATCTCGATACTCCTCTAAGTTATCATGATTTATCGACACCTGTACGTTCACCCTCGTTTCTCAATGCCTTGTTAAGCTCTCCGGCCCAAGTGCGCAAGATTCCGAAAATGTATGCCACCGTATAATCATACAACAGGTGGGCGCTCAGGGAACTTGAATTTTTGCCCCCTTTAATCCAACAAGCATTCGTCCATTTTCAAGGCATGTTGCAGTACTAACAAAGCGAGTTCATGGTCATTCATTACGTTTTTCACCTGTTCAGGTTCAACCCAAATGCGTGATGTTGTCTCATTTGTACCAAGGAAAGGGTAGCATTCTTTGATATCCATTCTGTAAAATGCTTGGTAGCCGATAAGTGGGTACTTTCCTCCAGTTACAAATAACGGATTATCTTCATGACTAACTTCTATGACCCCAAGATAGTGAATTCCCCCCTTGACATATGCCTCTTCAAATGCTTCTCTGTGAAACGCTTCTTCTACAGTTTCGCCGTTCTCTATATGACCCCCAGGAACGTTAAACCCTCTTCCAGTGACATTCACTAAAAGAATCTTGCCTTCACTAAAGCAGTACCCATGGACACTTGTAACCGTTATGTTTTCGGATAAGTCTTTCATTGGATACCATGTGAGTTTGACATGATGCCCGTTCCAGTCCGCATAAATAAATTCACTCATTGAATCATCCCTTACCATGAAAATTCTGCGTTCATGTTCCTGCGATGCCAAACAAGAACTTAGACGTGTTTCGATTTTTCCTCATTTTCTTAACCCCTCCTTTACTACTCCAAATATAAACTGTCTATCCTGCCCAAACACGTAAATACACACCGTCAACTTTGGTCAAGTTCCCAATACCCCTATGCTCGGTTTCGTCGCCGTTGTCATTTGCGATTTCGGTACGGATAAACCCCGTATCCCGAACCCAATCTCAACGCACCTCTTGATTTTTGACCCTCGAAAGCTAGACTTCGTAATTGGAGATCCCTACCCGTTTGCGCAATGTTCCGAAAGCGTGTGCCATCGTATAATCATACAACAGGCGAGCGCTAATGACTCCTAAATTTGAGCCCGTTTGTTCAGCAACGAATCTATTCCCTACGGGGCATAAATAGTGATGGGTTTAACTCATCGGATTCGATAACAATCGCTGTTAATCCAGTTTCAGTCTGCGTTTCGTGCCATTCTCCCTTGTTCCAAAAAACTGCATCCCCAATTACAACATGAACCTTTTCTTCAGAATCGCATCGAACCCATCCCTGCCCATTTACAACAAGCAGTAATTGTGGGGAAAGAGCTTGGTGAAAACCTATAATTCCGTTGGATTCGAGATGCATGCAGCCTATGTGTGCAGCTTTATCAGTTAGCAAAACTTGTGACATGATGAAGTTTGAATCGAAGTGAGTAATGCTCTTCCCAATCTCTTGACCAAACAAAAAGATTTGCACTCGGCAATCACCTCATTCCTGGTGTCGCTAACGATTAGTTTATATGTTTGTCTATCGGACACATCTCCCGTGAGGTGTGTTGCCTGAACAATGTTCCGCATATTCACTGAGTCTCAACAAATCCGTATGAGTTCCGTAATCGCCTGAATGATTATGTCAGGTCTATCTTTATAAACAAAATGAGTTGAATTAATCGCTGTAATGAACTGGCTCTGTCCCGACAGATCGCTCTGTTTAAGAATCAAATCATGCCACGTTTGTTCAAATAGCTCTGCTTCATCTCTCGGAATTCCATCATTCATGAGTATCTGAACACAATATTTCGAATCCCTGGCAATCACTTTTAACGAAACGTCAGGGAAGTGTCCCGATTCCTTTGTTTCCTTGGCACATTGATACCAAACTTCTACCTCTTGAAGCATCGTTTTATACAAGGTGGGATTAGTATAAAACCTTGAAATCCGTTCTCTTGTGTCTTCAGAAAGCTGAGACTGATTGTGATCAAATATATAGGGATTACATTCGAAAATCTCTGTCGGCGTCATAGAAGCGTATCGTTTGCATTCGGCTATCCAGTCATCGTCTGACTGCTGTTCGTTAAGAGTGGGTATTGGTAATGAGTCTAACCTGTTCAGGTCAACGGAGGTTGAGTCAATCAGTGCAACCCCAGATACACTATCGGGATACTCACGAGCAAAACGTTGCACACAAAGCCCTCCGTAAGAATGACCTGCCAGGATTATTGGCGTATCAATCTGTAATGCATCTATCAGCGAACGTACATCCCGGACGGTCTGTATGACCGATGCTCCAAATGAATTGGGTTCACTTTCACCACAGCCAGCTCGGTGAAAGCAAATCACTTTACACATATCAGAAAGTTCACGGATAACCTCGTTCCAGTCGTCAATGGAAGAATTCATCCCTGGCAAGACCACAACTGTCTTTTCGCCTGTTCCACGAATTTCAGTCTCAAGCTTTCTTTCCCCTATGCTTATAAGATGCCTCATTGGACCCTCCAGTTTGACCACTGTCGTTGTCTAATAACGATGCCCCAGCAAATCTAGTCTAAGGCAACATACTGAGGAAAGCAGGAAGCTCTGTCACGATGTAATCGACCGTAGTTTTTGGGTAGTTGTCAGCATCCTGAGTTGCAGTTGCTATAAACTCGACAGCCGTCCATATTTTTGCTAAACGAATTTGAACTGCAAAATCGGACTCTGATGGCAAGGCGTCCTCGCTCATGTCTCTGCAGAACCCTTTGTAAATCTGAGCAAGTTGAGTTTCCGAAGATAGGTCTTGCGTCCCCAGGTTGGGCATCGTGATTGCCAAGTCAATTGCCGGATTCCCTTCGCAAAACCTCTCCCAATCAAGCATCACAAGTTCTCCGTTGGAACGCAAGCGCCAGTTCGTTGGGTTAGGGTCACCAGATAAACAGCCATGTGGAACAAAGAGGGTTTGAGATAGGTGCTGTGCATTTCTGAGCATGAACTTGATTTCTTCGATTTTGGAACAGCCCTTATACCACATTAGAGCCTGCTCTGTCATTTCGTCATCCCATTTTGGACGATACCACGTGACATCGTCGGCTAACGAGATATGCTTTGAACTATAAGAATGTAATGTGCACAACATGTTGATTTGTGTCGGATTGTTCTTCCAGTGTTCTTGAGGAAAGACTCCAGGCACATATTCGAGGGCGATCCAGTTGGTATGAACTGAGTCCATCCCTGCCCAGTAAAGTTGTGCAACGTGGACGCCGTGTTCACGAAGGGCGGGTGCATATCGTTCATAAAATAACCGCTCTCTGTTACGAGCCGACGACTTAATCACGACGTCTACGCTTGTAAATTGGAACTTGCACGTAGAAGATTGTGAACCTGCGACGCCTCTCAGCGATTCGATTCCAACCAAGTCTCCAAACTTCGTTTGCAACACCTTCATCATGTCATTGGGGTAGCCCATGGGATCTTTCATCCCTTTTCACCTGTTCCATTTCGTTTTCCCCTGAATAGCGGTTTATTTAACTCTCCTGCTTCGTTAGTTGAGCAAGACAGAAAGTGTCTCAACATGTTTTTATGCAGGACAGCATGTTGTGATATTACGGTTTCCTTAACGCTTCATCGTGATGGTCGATATTTCCGAGAAGGAACACGCCTTCTTTTGCGAATTCAAGCGTGATTCTGACATCCATGTTTACTGAGCATTCATAGATTCCATCTGTTCCCTTAACCCGTTTCAAGCGGAGAGACGGGTGTACTGGTGGAAAGTTCAGTAAGTGGGCTAGTGTGTTTTGAATGGAGATGCGAAGATGTTGGTCATCGTTAACCAAGCGATGATATTGCTTTTCAAAACGCCTGCTCAACTCAATGTTCATCTGTCTTTCCTTCTTGTGAAATGATGTTGTCAAGGTGATCGAACAGTTCCCTCGCGCTACTGAAGTCACGACTAACGCGCCCAGCCTGCTTATCTTGTTCCGCTTCGAGCTCTCCTTGATGCCAGTGCTCTGTCCAGTACCAGGACTGGTCATCATGCTTAACTATTGAGTCAATAGCTCGATAGGCTGTCTCAAGTTCAATTGGATCGGTGATTTGTTCAATTAAACGATAAAGATCCTCTTTATTGACCGCCATAGCTATATCCTCCTCGTTCCGTTCTGCATACCCCAATTATAACGGATCCTTGTTACGGATAACTGCCTCATTAGCCGGCCAAGAACCGGGATTTACCGTTGAATATTCATGCAGAGAGATTAGTTCGTATCATTGGGAAGTTAAACGCCTTAACACGTAGCCTTCGTTACTTTTGCCTTTTGTTGCTTTAGTAAAAGTCTTACCTTACGTGGAGAGCGTGGCATCAAAGGTTGACCATACTGATTGAGTACAAACACTAACATATAGTGTTCCTCCCATCTTGTGGGGTTATTGCCTCATACCCAATTTTGGAAAGTCTTGTCATGTCAACAGTACCGCCTCTACCCATCAAGGCTTTTAACCATCCACGGCAGGGCTACCGACTTGAGGATCATCGATAGGTGTCATGACCTAACCAACGTAGTTTGTAAAAACGTAGGGTAGTCAATCAGAGCTTTTACAAGCCACCACTTCAAACGCCTATGGTGTTAAGTGGTGGGTGATTGACACGGTCGCTCTACGCATCCCAACGTCTTGCCTCGATGACATCAGACCAACGAGTGTCCATATCGGCATTTCCTCCCAAGGTTGAGTGTGCTTGAAAGTCCGCCATGCTCCCGACTAAACCAGCGTTTTAGGTCTGATCCAGATATTTCTGTGATAGCAAGAGAGAAACCCATCAATCATAAGATATAACCGCACCCAGTAATTGTGTGGGAGAGTGTCGGCTGGTATAATGCCACTGCAAAAATGAACATGCGCCTCATCGCCTGTTCTAGTGACGTTGATGTCCTCAAACCTGATGTTATACTTGTCCCCCCTAACTAGCACTACAGAGGTTTCTAGGTCTTCTAGAGACAATCCCTTAACACTCAAAGTGCCCTGAATCCTGTCACCTATGGCAAATCGCCGATCTAATTGTATGGAGGTTGTGGCTGTTTGTTCATTAGGTTCATCGGAGATGATACCACAAACAGGGCAATTTAACTGAATTCTTATAGAATCACAGTAATAGCTTTTCCTAGAAATTAGGTCTGCATGTTTTCCGCAAAGGGGGCAAATAACAAGTTGGGTATTGGCAATGTCGAAAAGTGGTTGGTACACTTCAGGGAAGAAATAGTTCTTTTTGTAAGTTCGATCGGTCAAGTACGACAAAACCTCTTGGTCAATTTGCTTGCAAGTCTTGTTCATCGTCTTAATTTTCGAATCAACTTTAGAACGAATCTCCGCATCAACCATGGCCTCGTGTTTGAATCTGGCAAGCGAGAGGTACTGCATGCTCGCGTCCCTTATAAGCCCTTGCAGACGCTGAGTATGTAACCCGGTTGCATGGAGACTATCGAGCGCTACTCGTCGTCGTGTCGCCGCTGTAAACGAGGGCAGAGATGACACTTCGCCTAACTGAATGGGAGACTTGGTTGTTGCCTGAGATGGCTCGCGGAGTCTCTCAGTGGCATCATCTGCATAGGATAATCTGATGTCTGGGTCTCCAATGATATTAAAACGAGCTATATCATTCCCCGTCTTGACTATCCTGTTGTTCAGTTCCGAAACTGCAGCTCCAACGGTCTCTCCCTCCATGAGGCATTGGGCAAAAAGATGATTATAGTACTCATGACCAGCCTGTATGGAATCGCTGGCCACCAAATTGGTCATATGCGGATTGGTTGTTGCCGACAGCCCAAGCACATATTTTGTGCCAAACACTCCTGGGGTCAATCTAAAACCAAGGCATGAGTTAACCATGAGAATCTGTACATTAAGGTTCTTGATGGGCACGCGACCTCGCCTTGATACGCAAAGTGGTCCAAAGGCACAGGCGGGTAATTCACCGTCATCATTTGAGGTATCGTGTTCGTCATATCCGCAAATACCACCATCAGCCATAAACAGTATATCGTCTCGTCCGTGCGTACAAATCGTGGCCACTTCATAGTGTTCATGGTTCGCAATCCATTCAATCTTTGCATTGTCTCCGTAATGAATCTCGTGACGCCCGATCTTCTTATCTTCCCCACTTTCGTTGAATGCCAAAGTTATCACTTTGCCATTACCACTTTTGGACAGCAACTTCTCTTTACTCCTTAGGCAAAATTCCTTCAATCCATCATCCGTTTTCGCTGTCATAATGCCAACGTGAATATTGTCCGCGCTTCGTCGCGCAAATGTTCTCAAATGGTCCTGGGTAAAATGACTCGGCCTCCCAAATACAATAACAGTACTTCCCGGGTTCAGTTGTTCTATTTCTCCGTGCCACTTTGTGGCGCCGGTGCTTTTCGCATAATCTTCCGCGATGCGTAAGATCGAATCCTCCTGATCCAAACACATGATAAAGCGCTTCATAAAGGCTTCCCTCCCAATGACTTGCTTGGAGACTCTAATTTTATGTTAAAAATTGATATAGAAAAAAATAATGAAAGAAGACTGATGATTGCCGTTATAGAAAATACTATATGAATATTAACGGCTGTGGCTATAATCCCTCCCAACAGCATGGCTGGCGGTGTGGTCACCCTCGCTATGCTGAATGACAGAGAAGTTACGCTACCCAGTTTATCCTTAGGTGAAAACTGCTGGCGAATTCTTGTCGCAAGTATGCTAAACCACATAGCCCCAAGTGATTGAAGCGCAAATCCAGCAATGAAGCTGACGTATGAGGGTGCGACGCTCATAACGGAGTATCCCAAGGTAATGAACAGCATCGAAAACATAATCTGACTTCCCGCAGATAAGCCTGTCTTTTCGCTTATCACGGGCATGTAGCTCCCACCAATGGCAGCCAGTCCTGCAACGGTCATGACGGCACCTGTCATATCGGCTCCAACATGAAACTGCGTGGGCACGTACAGAACGATCAGCGGCACGGAGAGTGCCAGTCCGGTGTTTTCCAACATCGCCAGCATCACGCTGACCCGAATGGGCCTTTCCGACCATATGAACTTAAGAACATCCCTCGCTTTCATCGTCTTGGATTTATCCTTCCTTTT
Organism: Sulfoacidibacillus ferrooxidans; assembly: GCF_022606465.1. Lineage (NCBI taxonomy): Bacteria > Bacillati > Bacillota > Bacilli > Caryophanales > Alicyclobacillaceae > Sulfoacidibacillus > Sulfoacidibacillus ferrooxidans. The sequence continues at coordinate 2,737 of NZ_JALBUF010000023.1, read as the reverse complement.
TCCCCGATCCGCCCAGTCACGAATCGACAGCAACCCCACTAAGAGGATTACGAATGAAACAGCATCTAGTAACAGTATATTCATAACTCCGATTATTCCTACGATCACGCCTGCCAAACCAGGTCCCACCACCCTAGCAACCTGAGAGTATCTTTTGATGCGTGACGTTACCGCGGTTAAGGAATCCGAATGTGACATGATCGGTATGAGGCTCTCGTATGTCACACTAAAGGTGAAGCCGAATGAGGAGGTTAGCAAACCCACCATAAATACAATCCACAGGTCATTCATGTGGAGCCAAAATGACAAGGGGAGCAGGCACACGAGAAGCGCCTGGCCTATAACACAGACCATGAGAAGGGCGCGTTTGGAAACGGTATCTGCTAAGCGACCCGCCACGGCGCCAAGAAACACATAGGGGAGGCCATCAAGGACTCTCATAAGACTCATGTCCCAGGCGGATTTTGTTAATGTAAATACCAGCCAGGGGATGGCGAACAAATAAAATTGATCTCCTAGGTTGGATACTACCCGACTCAAAATCAGGAAGGAGGCAGTTGGGCTTATCAACGAGCGACGGTATTCAGATGCTTGCTGTAACGGCGGTTCACTCACGACATCGGCGCCCCCTTCCATAATGCAAGGGTTGAACTCAGCATAACCTTGAGATCAGTCGAGAAAGGTAGGATGTATCTATAGGATAGTTCCTCTCTAGCACCCAATCTCTTCTTTTGCTCTTCATTGGCTAGTCCAAGTGCAATTTTGCGAATTCCAGATTCGATTGCTTGTTCGATGACACCATACATCAGGTTCGGATATACATTGGCTTCTCTCCATTGATAGTTCATACCCGCGAACTTGACGGAGAGAACCTCGTTTGATCGGTAACAGAGAATCGCGCCCACGGGTTCCTTTTGATAAAAAGCGCATACGCCACCGAATCCAGAAAGGTCACTAAGAGCCGTCCTAAAGAAGTCCCTTCGCACGTATGGTTTGCCACCGTATTTCTCGCAAACGGCCTCATGGAGATGGTAAAGTCGATCAAAATTCACTTCTGAATTAAGTAACCCAAGGTAGAGAGCAGATGACTCGAAGATTCTCCTATCTCTTCGTATGTTCCTCCGCGTCTTTCCGCTAACGCTTCCCAGATATTCATCGAAACTGCCCCAAGTAACATCAAGCACATAATTCGATATATTAGGGAATTCTAGATAGCCACGCTTTGCCAGAAAGCTCCTCAGATCGGAGTCTGCATGCACGCGCGAGATTTGCACGTAGTTCAGGCCACGTTCCCACGCATGGTATTCCAGAGCCTCGATCCCCTCCATAACGGCCCGATTGCCGTTGTCACCGATGGCATAAATCAACCCAAGACCATGCGCGAGTGAAAGTCTGACATGGAATCCGATGATATTCGCGCAAAGTTCTCTAGATAAGTTGACGTACGTCCTGGCGTCGGCGGAAGTCACATGGAGATTATCCTCTACGCTCACATAAAATAAGGCTTCTAAGTCCTTGGCGTTCCATACCGACATGACCTTTATGGGTGGACAGTGTTTCCGATCTATCAGGTCTGATCGGCGCTCTAGAAATGCCATCCAATCCAGGTTTTGTTCCGGAGTAGCAAACGGCTCGCATCGAGCCACAAAATATCTCCATTGTCGCTCAGAGATATCGCCTACATAGTCAAATTGTATGCGCATTCGACACCATATCCCCTTTGTTATCTAAATTGGGTGGTCAATTCGGAGGTGGTGTCGCGAAGAGCAACACTTTTAGATACCCTGTCGATCCTAACAAGCAACTGATCTAGTGTGTCGCCTAATACGAAGACACGCGGATTCGAATCCGGATAACGAATTCCCTCACCATGCTGAACTACATGAACCACTCCCGGCAATTGAAGCAGATGACGTACCTCCTGTAGCGAGAGCGTCTGAACCAGGTTGAACCTTTTGCGTCTTCAGGACAAGTCCGTACTCATCCCTGACTTCTTCCGTCAGTGCACACAGGTCGGAAGACACGTCCATCGTACTAAATCGCGGTAGGCGCAACACGGTATCATAAAATCCGATTAAATCGAGCGTCGTCATCCCGTTAAACTGGATGAATGCAATTTTCATTCGTTGCCACGCATTCAGGTTCTTTGGAATTCTGCCTCGTGGGGCCGATCCCCCTTGCCCGTGGTGCTTCTCGCGTGATACTGCTATGTATCCATCCACCCGAACACTTTCCTCTAACCAATGCATATCGCTCGTCTTCGCGTCCCCTTTTGTCCACCAACAACTGTTTCATCTTTCTTCCTGTGTTCTTCATCGCCAGGCGTTCCATCTCAGGGATCTGTCCCATATCCGTTCCTTTGTTCGACACCCGCGTAGCCACAATCACCTGATGTGCCTCATCCACCACAGCCTGTACATTGTACCCCTGTATGAAGCCAGTGGACGTCCTCATGTTCCCTGACTCCGGATCGGTGAAATTGCGTTGCATCTTTGTGGCCGGGTCTTCCTGCACTTCCTTTGGCTTTCGTCCACCGCGCCGTTTGTAGCGCCTCGGGCAACTCATCGCCCCAAATTGAACCCAACCGGCTTTTATGCACAGCTGTAGAACTGGTATTAAGTCAATATGGTGGACACACCGAACAAAGAATATCAAAACAGTCTGACGGATTGCACCTTGGATTTAGCTTGCCTTTTTGTTCGCTTTTTTGAAATACATTGATTGGAATTGTACAGGG